>PIVW01000763.1 GCA_003353825.1 Chloroflexota bacterium | reverse complement strand
AAAAACCCGCTAGGCTTACATAACAGTAGCCCATATATAGTAGTTACCTTTTATAAAGTACTATATGTAGTAGTCGTGATCTGATAATAAATCGATTTTGGAAAATGGCCAAAGTCGAGTATACTTGACCTTCGCTCTGTTAATACAATCCGCAGTGTAACGAAGGAGTAATCAATGTCAGAGGAAGTGGCATCGCAGGAAAATTGTATCTCGCTGGAGGATATCAGATCAAGTGTGGGCGCCTCTGGGCTCGAATTCAACGAATCTGATTACCAGCCGATTCATGAAGATATCGACGATCTGCTAGCATCCTATGAAGAACTGCGTAGCGTCTCTCTGCCCAATAGCGTTCCACCTGCCTTCAGGTTTGTCCCCGAACCATTTTTTGTCGAGAACAGGAGTGACAACTCGCCTGCCGCAGTCCCTGCATTCGCTGCCGTGAAGGTGCCCGCCGATCTGGAAGAAGTGGCTTTCTGGCCGGTGACGCAGCTTGCGGAACTAATGCGGACACGCCAGGTAAGCTCTCGTGCACTGACCGAGATGTATCTGGCGCGTCTGAAACGCTACGATCCAGTCCTGAAATGTGTGATTGCCTTGACGGAGGAGCTAGCGTTCCAGCAGGCAGAACGGGCGGATGCCGAGTTAATGGCGGGGCATTATCGTGGGCCACTACATGGGATCCCCTGGGGGGCGAAGGATCTGTTGGCGGCCAAGGGCTATCCCACCACGTGGGGGGCAATGCCCTACAAGGATCAGACGATAGACAGTGACGCCACAGTTGTGAGCCGACTAGAACAATCCGGGGCTGTACTGGTAGCCAAACTGGCTATGGGTGCCCTGGCCTGGGGCGATGTCTGGTTTGGCGGCACGACGAAATCACCCTGGAATATCGAGTTGGGTTCGAGCGGGTCCTCTGCCGGCCCTGGCGCGGCTACGGCAGCCGGGCTGGTGGGTTTTGCCATTGGCACCGAGACCTGGGGTTCGATCATTTCGCCCTCGACACGGTGTGGTGTCACAGGGCTGCGGCCGACCTTTGGCCGTGTCAGCCGGCATGGTGCCATGGCCCTAAGCTGGACCATGGACAAAATCGGCCCGATGTGCCGTTCGGCCCAGGACTGCGCTCTCGTGTTTGATGCTATTCAGGGGCGGGATCCCCATGATCCGACCACTGTTTCTCGACCCTTTGTGTGGCCGTCCGACATCGATCTGACGAAACTGAGAATCGGCTATCTTGCCAGAGCTTTTGAAGAAGATTATCCGGCCCGAGAGAACGACCAGGATACGCTTGCCACTTTGGGCGATCTCGGCGCTGATCTTATCCCCATCGAATTGCCGGACTATCCTGTAGAGGCGTTGAGTTTCATTCTCACAGCGGAAGCGGCAGCCGCCTTCGATGACCTGACACGAAGCGGAGATGATGCCCTTCTTGTTCGCCAGACCAAGGATGCCTGGCCACACGTGTTCCGGCTGGCGCATCTCATTCCCGCGGTCGAATACATCCAGGCCAATCGTGTGCGGACGTTGATTATACAAGCGATGGCAGCGTTGATGGAGGATGTCGACCTCTACGTCGCACCTTCGCTCGTTGGGCACAACTTGCTGCTCACAAATCTGACGGGCCATCCGGCGGTCGTTGTGCCCAACGGTATGGGTGAAGATGGTACCCCCACAAGCACTACCTTTAGCGGGAAATTGTTCGATGAAGCGACCGTGTTGGCTGTTGCCAACGTCTATCAGGATGCTACAGGATTTCATCATATTCAGCCGGCATTTACAGCGTGAATGTTGTATCACATACCTATCATGACCACACCCACTGTATCACTATCCAATTTGCGAAAAACCTTCGGGCCTGTTGTAGCTGTTGCAGATGTCTCATTTGAGGTGTTCCCCGGTGAAATTTTCGGTCTTCTGGGTCCGAACGGAGCCGGCAAAACCACCTCTATTCGTGTGATGTTGGATATTTTCCGACCAGACAGCGGCGAGGTACAGATTTTTGGCCGCTCGCTGAATGAAGCTGCTAAAAATCGTATCGGTTACTTGCCCGAAGAACGCGGGCTTTACAAAGATCTGAAGCTGGAACCGACTTTGCTCTATCTGGCACAGCTCAAAGGCCTGAGCAGCGCCGAGGCCAGGGACAGGTTGGAGCTGTGGCTCAAACGTCTGGACCTTTATGACCATCGCTACAAAAAGGTACAGGACCTGAGCCGCGGCATGCAGCAGAAAGCGCAACTTATCGCCACCCTCATTCACGAACCCGACCTGATCGTGGTCGA
>PIVW01001547.1 GCA_003353825.1 Chloroflexota bacterium | reverse complement strand
AACAGGGGTGCGATTGCGAAGGTTTTCTTGCGGTGATGCTCGTGGAAGTTCCAGTACACAAGGCCGACCATCGTATTGTCGGCGACCGGAGAATCGTTTCGATAGAACAGCGGGGGAACCATAAAGCTGCGATCGTCGCTGCGCTCATTGCCCCAACGCCAAACCAGGGGAGAGTACATGTTGAGGTAGTTACCCTCCTCGTTGTACCAGTGATAGAAAAGGGCGATGCCTCCTTGAGACAATGTCGGCGAATGGCGATAGTAGCTCAGCAATGGGATGATGTAGTGACTGCGCCCCTCGCCCCAACGACTGCCATAGTAGAGGGGCATGATCATGGTGCGGGCCCAATTTTTGTCCCGGGCAAAATACAGAAGGGGCATCATACCGACACTCCATCCGTTCTCTCTTGTCTTGAAGAAGAATGGTGGCAGGACCGTGGTCGATGTGTAATTTACCTCGTCTGTAAATCGCCAGAAAAGCGGCGGCAGAACTGTGAGATAGGTTTGGTCCCTATTGCGTCCGGCAAAGAACAGGGGGATCAGCCCGCGGTCGA
>PIVW01001546.1 GCA_003353825.1 Chloroflexota bacterium | reverse complement strand
GGAGATGGCCGTTTTGTGCGCTATCGCCTATCATCAGCCCATCGATCGGGCAGGTCTGGCTGACATCTTCGGCAAGGAGATCAGCCTGGATCTTCTTTCCCGGCTGCGCTACCGCGAATTAATCGCCACCGGGCCTCGCGCGCCACGTCCCGGCGCACCGCATACCTTCGTTACGACGCCGGAGTTTCTGGTGGCCTTCGATCTGCAGTCTTTGCGCGATTTGCCTGAGATGGAGCGCGTGTGAGTTAGAGGAGGTTTATCGGAGAAGGACATAAACTTCTTATAAGTTGCTGAGAATCAGTTATAGCGAGTTTATGCAATGACGACATAAACTGGATATAACTGATACGATGAACCCTCAGGCAAACCCATACGCACCAGGTGCAGGCACTCCACCGCCAGAGCTGGCTGGTAGAGACGTTATCCTTGCAGATGCAAAAGTGGCGATACAAAGAAACCAATCTGGCAGGTCGGCCAGAAGTTTCATGTTTGTGGGCTTGCGCGGTGTGGGCAAGACAGTCTTGCTCAATGAGGTTCAGGCAATCGCTGAGGA
>PIVW01000212.1 GCA_003353825.1 Chloroflexota bacterium | reverse complement strand
TCTATCTATCTATCTATCTATCTATCTATCTATCTATCTATCTATCTATCTATCTATCCCCGCCCTATAGCGGGGAAAACATTAGGGTGCTCGGGATATGTATAGCCTCTGCCAGGAACGAATCCATTACAAGCTGGATAGCCTGTATAACTGTATGTCATATCATATTCTCGCTTGATCTCGAAATGCAGGTGAGAATCATCTGTTGAATGATATTCGGGGTAATTGCCTACGTATTCCTGAAACAATACCGTATCAACTGGATCTCCAGCAGATACGATATCCCCCGCTGTGACCGAAAGTGATTCGAGATGAGAGTACACTGAATACACGACCGAGCCATCTGGAAGTATATGGTAGATAATAGCAACTCGCCCAGGATAGAAAATGTTTTCGGCATAGGATACGCGTCCATTTGCCACTGCAGTAACCAAGGCACCCGAGGTTGATGAGCCGTCATATCGATAAAGATCCTCACCTGCATGGTATATTTGGGTCCACGGTTGACCAAAACATGTGCCGCCTGGGAGATCGGGATTCATGATCCCATAGTGTGTGCTCTCTATCACGACATTATTCACAACCATGAATCTGGGGCTATATGAATGTCCGTCAGAATACCCAAGCGGGGGGACTAAACAGGTAAGCGGTGGGCGGATTATACTGTAATGCATTGGCGGGTGGTATACCTACACTAACTTTAGATACAAAAAAAACGCTGAGACATAACATCCAGAGGCAAAGAATAGCGCGACGAACTACGCGCCTGGCAAATTTATTCTCATGTGTGTAATCCATGCATTCATCCCTTTTCTAAATCGGCATCAACTTTAAGTGTTTCTAACATTTTGTAGAATAGCTCGACAGTTCGAGGATCACTGTGTGTTTTAACTGGCCCGTGTACCGGCGCCAGTACATATAGCTTTTCGTGAGCCAGTATGAGTATGGTAAACTCGGTATTCAGCGCCGGTATGATCGCTTTATAAGCCTCATATTCTTTCACGGTGAAGTCGGTGATGCTGTCGAGCACCTCCATAGAGGCTTGCCTGCCTAGAGATACATCTGCATGCAAAGCGTTCACTATCTCTTCGATAGGAGTCTCTTCCTCTATATCCTGTATCTGGATGGCTATGCCCTGGTAACCTGCCGCCCCTTCCATATGAAAGTTAATATCGGTGATATGGTATGGATCATGAATATAACCACCCTTATCACTCACATGCGCATCAGCGGGATAATCAATCGAATACCCGGCCTTCTCATCATGATAGGTTAACCACTCACCTGAGGCAGGTGTGGCCGAAGGTTTAGCTTTCGTTGGCGTAGTCGTGGGATAGGGCGTTTTCGTGGGCTTTGGTGTCAGTTTCGCTTCTACTACCGTAGCGGTCGCTATTCTCTGTGTCGGTGTTGGTAAAGGTGATTCCAGCATACCGCCCGGTGTTACCTCCTGATCACGCAGCAGCAATATGAGTAACAACGCCACACTAATCAATCCCAAAAAACTTACTATACTTGACCACTTTTTCTGGTTTTTCATGGGGTGTCCTCCTTTAGCTACAGTACTGGACAGGCGAGAACAATCGGTTTGAAAAGCTACGAAAGCCTATCACTTTTTTTTTTCTGATGTCAAGTAATAGATCCTCGGCTCAGTGTGTGCATTGTCTGCTTAGTGTAACAGGTCTTTGTGGTACTTGACAGGCCAGCGGAAGTCAACAAACCACTGACTTTAAACAAGTGACACCTGGCACTTTACCTACCTGTTGATGTGCACTACAATACAGGTCCATCTCTCCATCCCTTTTTACCTATCCATGCCTGCTTCGCCTCCTTTTAGGGTTCTCCCTGCCTTCTCGCTACTGATACTCGTATTCATTGTTGTCGGTTGCAATGTGATATCGGCTGTCGATGGGCCGCCAGCCATACAAGCGGCTGAGATACGAGAGACCTGGACGCCTACACTTCAGCCGACGAATCTGGTTAAGGATCAGGCTGATGGTATGGAAAACCCTTCTCCAAAAGCTACATCAACACCGATCCGCATCGTGGTACCGACACCCCATGTTACACCCTCACAGGTTGCCACCTCTACACCTTTGTCTGAATCCAAGCCGGGAGATGCTGCTGCTGTCCCATCTACCCCCGTGGCAGCAAAGCGTAACAACAAAACTCGGATTGACGCCATGGGACCGGTACCGTTAGAAACAGCGTCCCCGTTGGCAATGGGGACGGGAAGCAAACCGATTCGCTTACGGATCCCGGCCTTATCGCTAGATACCTCGGTAGAAACGATGGGGTGGAAAGTCATTCGTACCGCACGAGGTACGCGTAGTGAATGGGAGGTAGTCGATTTCGCTGCAGGACATCACATCAATTCGGCCTATCCTGGCGAGGCCGGAAACGTCGTGATCTCCGGTCACAATAATATTGGTGGTAGTGTGTTTCGGTCGGTGTGCGTCATTGGTCAACCAGGTGTGGATTTTGGGCTGAGGGACGAGATTATCTTGAGTGATGAAGAGGGACGTCATTTTACCTATAAAGTCAACGGTTGGCAGAG
Organism: Chloroflexota bacterium; assembly: GCA_003353825.1. The sequence continues at coordinate 6,807 of PIVW01000212.1, read as the reverse complement.
GATAAAAGAGGCCAACGCCTCGATTGCCAGGCGCCGTGGAAATGCTCAGTGGTTGGATCCGACCGATTTTGCGCAACTCACCCTGGTTACGTGCTGGCCCCCCTGGTCGAATACACATCGAGTGATAGTAACAGCATTGCTGACAGATAAAGGGCAGGATTGAGGTAAAGCCATGGTTCGAATGCTACGGAAACTGACAATTACTATCCCTTTGTTATTGGTGCTAGCTGGATGCATATCCTCGCCCAATGTGATTACTTGGGAGACTGCATCGGAAGTGGACACGGGCGGGTTCAATCTCTATCGGGGTCTTGCAGAAGATGGACCTTGGGTTCTGGTAAATGAGGCACTGATCCCACCCGCCACTGATCCGGTGCGTGGCGGAAGTTACGAGTTCACGGACACGGCCGCCGATCCCGGCGTAACCTACTATTATCTATTAGAAGAAGTGGAACTCAACGGTGCGACCACTCAATATCCACCGACGTTGTTGGAGAGTGAAAGCGGACTGCCCGATTGGCTTTGGTGGATATTGGGCGCTGTAGGTACCATCATTGTTGGTTGGTGGTTGGGAAGCCGCATACAGCGGAAAGGCACTGCCAGTGAAGCTTGAAGATCGTACAGTTTTGATTACGGGGGCATCTCAGGGCATCGGTGCAGCGACAGCCAGGGTTTTTGCGGCTCATCACCCACTGCGGCTAGCGCTTCTGGCACGTTCAGAAGATCGCCTACAAGCTCTGGCAAAAGAGTTGAATACCCGACCTGGTGTGCAAGCTCTAGCGTTGGTCGCCGATGTCGCCTCTGAACAAGCAGTTCAAAACGCTATCCAGCAGGCTGAACGAGCGTTCGGTACAGTCGATATCCTGATCAACAACGCGGGGGTGGGGATGCGTAGCCCGGTTGGAGAGATAGATAATGTGTTGGCGAGACAGTTGTTTGATGTCAACTATTGGGGCAGCATCAATTGTATCGAGGCTGTCTTACCGGCAATGAGAGCAAAGAGAGACGGCCTGATCATCAACATCTCATCTATTGTTGGCCGTCGAGCCATGCCTAACGCCGGCATCTACTGCGGCTCCAAACTCGCACTTAACGCACTGTCAGAAGCCATGCGTCTAGAACTGCGAGCCTACAATATCCGTGTTGTCAGCTTTTATCCAGGTGTGACCAAGACCGAGATGGACCGCAATGAACTGACCGGTGATGTCTCCCAGCGACGCCCAAACCGTATACGCAAAACTCCAGTTGATGTCGTTGGCAAGGCGATTGTGCATGCGGCCCAACAAGAGCCCCGAGACGCCTATGCCACCTGGTTCGACCGTTTTTTCGTTTTAACTGCGACGTTGGCGCCATCGCTAATGGATTGGATGTTGGCGAGATCCTATAGCACCGAGTAGAAAATCGGTAGCAGACAAAAGAAATCAACTCAAGCGGGTTGCAGGATAACAGCAGGACAGTTTTTCATGGCAGATTACGAGGCTATACGGTCACCAATCAGGTGTTTGTAGGTCGCCATCATGCAGGTATTCATAACTACTTTGATACCCGCTTCACGCGCTATTTGAGCCGCCTCTTCATTTTCAATGCCCAGTTGCATCCAAATAACCCCAACCCCTACCTGAATGGCTTGTTCGACAATGGGCATGACCACATCACTACTGCGAAAAATCTGGACGATATCGATGGGGTCGGGCACAGAGGGCAGGTCGGGGTAGGCTTTTTCGCCGAGCACCTCATCGAGTTTTGGGTTGATAGGGATAATCCGATAACCCTGTTCCTGCAAATAGGTAGGAACAATATTGGAGGGACGATCTTTGCGGCTGGACATGCCTACCACGGCGATAGTCTTGGCATTTTCCAAAATGTACTGTAACTCCTCCGCACTCTCTTCCGTCAAGGATTCGCCGGCCAGGGGGTTGTCATTCGTAGTTTCAAGGTTAATGGGTAGCCAGATTTGAAAACAGGTATTGCCAGGGCGAGAGGATAACTTGATATCACCACGATGTTTATTGGTGACGATATTATAACTGATGTCCAACCCTAGCCCAGTGCCCTTGCCGGGAGGTTTAGTCGTAAAGAATGGATCAAACACGCGGGGCTGGACATCTGGGAGGATACCCGGACCGTTGTCTTGAATTTCGACAATGACCCATTCATTTTCACTTCGAGTGCTAATAGTAATGGTAGCATCTGGTGTATGCGACAACGCATCTGTGGCATTATCGATGATGTTGGTCCACACCTGATTCAACTCACTACCGTAGCCTTCGATATTGGGCAGGTCGGGCGTGTACTCACGCCGCACACTGACGCCTGTCTTGAGCTTGCTACGCAGGATGAGCAATGTATCATCCAGGCCTTCGCTGATGTTTACCGATTGAACCGGTGCCTGATCGAGATAGGCGTAGGATTTTAGGGCCTTGACGATCCCTGAGATGCGATTGGCGCCCTGGCCGATCTCGGCTAGCAGGTTATGGACAGTGTAGGTTGCGCCCAGCCAGTCGATGATGGTAGGCAGATGTTTGGTATCGAATTGTTGGGCAAGCGTATTCAGTTCCTCCATGTTATATTCAAGATTTACCAGAGTGGGAGCGATCTCCCAGGCGTTGTCCACACCTTGATCTTCGAGCCATATCTCCAATTCATATTCGAGATCACTCCTCGCCATCGCGTCCATCTCGGCCGGACGTTTAGCCTGCGCGCGCGCGCTGGGCCAGGGTATCGAGCGTTGCCTGTTGAGCCTGATCAAGGCTGAGTTGTCCTAGTTTCGACTGAGCCTGGGCAAAGCCGGGGAGGCTATTTTGTAGCTGTCCTGAACCTCGTTTGACAGCCGCCGCCGGGTTGTTGAGTTCATGTGCTACGCCGGCGGTCAATGTACCCAATCGGGCCATCTTTTCGCTATGGCGAAGCTGCGATGTGGTATTGCGCCAGCGCGCCAGTACCGTATGCAGCAAGGCTTTTGCCGCGGACGTGCTGTTATCCAGAAGCTGGTTCATCTGATCGTCACTGATAGCAATGAGCGCCACATCGCTACGTGCACGTACAGTTGCAGTGCGCGGCGTATCTTCTAACACTGCCATCTCGCCGACGACAGTACCGGATCCCCGAACAGCCAGCAACACTTCTCGGCCACTGGCCAATTTGATGATATCGACTTCGCCTTCCATGATGACATAGGCCCTGTCGCCCGAATCACCTTCGGCAAAAAGTTCTTTTCCCGCGGGTAATCTCACTTCTTCGACGACTGAGCAGAGTCGTGCCAGATCCTCTTCAGGGAGATCGGCAAAGAGCGGAACCTGCTTTAGAAAATCGTACATAAATCCCTCATACCTCTTTGATCGGATAGTTTTCCAGATAGTACATCAGATAGGTTACATCCATCTACAGGGACTGGCTACACCTGGGTGCGCAAGTCTAACACTCTGGTCGTCGGCTTGCAAACGCATGTGTAACGAGACCTCGGTTTTCAATCCGCCTCGATTTAGTTTGAGCATGATCGCAAAATTCCATCTTCCCCTGATTTGTTTTTGACGTCTTAGAACGCCTGTGCTAGCATGGGGCTACGATATTATCGCCCTTCCCCCCACTGCAGTATTCTGAACCTTTGATATGAGCACCTATCTCTATATGATGGGCTGGAACGAGATCCTGGCCCGAACCCTTGGCAGGTTTCAAACACAGCGGAATGTCTCGCCCGACTGGCTGGTGAATCCCTCCACCAAACGTAAACTCAAACTTGACGCTCTCTATCCCGAGATCGGTATCGCCATTCGTTTTATCGGCATGCAAGCGAAAGGTAGCCGGCGAAAAAGTGACTGGGAAGGCCTGGAAGATGAAGCGCGTGACAATGTGCGCAAAGAACTGTGCCGTGCTAACGGCGTCGATCTCATCTTGATCACCCCATACGATTCTTATCCCTCCAATCAGTTCAGGCAGATCAGCACAGCCCTGGCAGGGGTATCGCGACGCCTGGCCAAAAGCGGCCGTTTTCGGGGCAAGGCCAAGCTAATGGAGCAACTGGCCAATGCTCGCAAACAACTTGATACCATCCGTCCTACAATAGGTAAGCTGGATGATCTCGTGCCTTACGCCGAGTCGTGGCGCGATCGTGAAGCCAGAGAACTGGCCGATTTACATACCCCTCAACCCAAGACCAATGGTAAGCGCAAGCGCCGGGGCACATCACGCGCCTTCAAGATCGGAAACATGGTCGAGCATGATCATTTCGGTCGGGGTACGATCATGCAGGTCGAGACGAAGGATGACGACATCTATCTCACAGTCAATTTCGTGACCAAGGGTGAGAAGACTCTCATGGCGTCATTGGCAGTTGATAAAATGGCGGTGGTAAGGATTTAGGACAGAGTCAGATGAGAGGCCAAGATAGACAGCTCTTTGTCGATCATTTTTCATAAGCGCCTAAGAGCAAGAACGTTCGATCATTCTGGCTGTTCTCATGTCAAATCTACGCTGCCCTCTTTGGTTTGATCCTTATCTGCTTGCATCTGGTAGAGTGACAGCAGCACGAGTACCAACACTACAAATGCGACAATCTGGGTCAAACGAAAACCCTCGCTGATGGTAGCGGGTTGGTCACGAAAAGCATCGACAAACAAACGTACCGCTGCGAATCCCCCAAGTGCTAGCAGGGCCGCCTGGCCCGGTTTTAAAGCATACAGAAAACGCCAAATGAAGAGAATGCCCAGGGCAATTCCTAACGCTTCGTAAAATTGCACCGGGTGGCGGGCGACACTCCATTGCGTTATCGCCCAGGGTAGGGTTGAGGGGGCGCCGAAAAAGCGACCGTTTAGGCCATCCGCAAAAGCCAAAATGGCTAGTGTGCCCAGCGCCCCAACCGCTAGCGAGTCGAGTAAAGGCAGAATCGGGATATTGAACTTGCGTTGATACCACACAAAGACGATTACTGCGGCGGCAACGGCAAACAGGGGTTGAAATGCCGCCAGGTTTGGGGAAAACACACTGAGCGGATCGGAGAGATAAGCGGGGAAATGAAGTAGAACATGACCTAATCGACCGGCCGCAACCGCGGCAATTGCCGCAGAGAAACCGGCATTGAAGATATGATCAGGGTTGATCCCACGCTGTCCGGCCACCTTGGCAACAAGCCATAATCCTACATAGAATCCCGCCAACAAGAGTAGGGGATAGGTAGGCAGGGCCAGTGGGCCGATGTTGATGCTCTGTAACATGTACCTGGTCTCGAATCCCTCAAGGATAAATCGAGCGCAATCGTTCGCCGAGTAAGGCCGTATTCATCTGGCCGATGACCTGCTCACGAATGACGCCATTACGGTCGATGAAGAAAGTCGTTGGCAGTGAGTTGGTGTTGTATAGTTGTGACACCAGCAATCGCTGGTCTAGCACTACAGGAAATGTCAGGCCATAAGTGCGCATAAAGTCGGTGGCAGTGGGGCCTTGTTCTCCCTGGTTGACGGCTAGCACGACAAGCCCGCCTTCTTTGTTATCCTGGTATGCCTGTTCTAACTCCGGCATCTCAGCGCGGCAGGGGCCGCACCAACTGGCCCAGAAATTAAGCACGACTGCCTGCCCACGCAGGTCTGACAGAATCACTGTCTCGCCGTCGGGCGTTTGCAGTGTGAAGTCAGGTGCAGGGTGTCCTGCTAAGGGGATGGCAGGTCGAGCAGCAGTGCTGGCAGATTCAGGCAAGCGGTTGAGCCAGATCCAGGTACTGCCCGCAATGAGGACACCTATAATAACTATAGAAAGAATTCGTTTGCTCATAAATGACATGCCTGACAGACGTTCAGTGAATGCCGTCTTGACAAAGTATTAATCAGATGCTCTGTGCCGCCCAAATGTTACTGCTAGATTAGATTGATGTATCCGCCAGTGTCTCATCATCAAGTAGCCTGTGTTCATAGGCGTCGATCATGCCATACAGTACTTGATTGGGGATAGTGTCAACCTGTTGACGTAACTCATCGGGATCATCGACACGCGTTTCGATGTCTTCGGACTCCAGGGTATGCAATAGATTGCTGCGGAAATACTGAAATGCTCGCACCGTTTCCAGAAGGGAAATACTGTACTCCAGCGAACTGGCCGCGTAGTCCTTACCCAACTCCCGGCCCTTAGTCTTTAATGCCTGCCGCTCTTGCGGACGTGTAACAAAGCGAAATGCGTATTCATAAAGCTGGCGCCCCAGAAGGCGGTGCCGTTCGAAGCCTGCTTCATCGAAGGCGCTATACCAGGCATTTTCATCCAAAGGTGAGCGTTTTAATTCGTTTCGAGTTTGATCAAGGGCTGTTTCGACGAGTTCGGCAGCGGTGGTAGCACCTTCACTGCGAGGAGAATTGGTGCTGGCTTGCATCAAGAACGCGCGAATATCGGCCGCGTCAAAGCGACGGTGCCCGCCTGGTGTGCGATACGATGGCACCTGACCAGCATCCGCCCATTGGCGAAGCGTGGCGGGATGAATGCCTAGTAGTTTGCTGGCGGCAGATAATGTCAGCCAGCGTCTTTCCTCTTCCGTCATCTTCCGTCATCTGTTGATCGGTGTGGGTATTAGATGCAAAGTGTTAGGTCGGGTCAGTGTAGCACTGGGGTGGTAGACATGTCAACGAAATGAAGTAGATTCGCTAAAGACTTAGGACAGAATGACTTGGGTGTGTCCTTTTTGAGTTAGAGGGCAATCTTACCCTACCATACTAACATGTTTGGAGGCCGGTTCAGGCCTTCTGATCTTCCGAAACGGGGAGTTACGTTGACGAATCTAGGTCGAATCCTGGCGACACATTATGCCTCCAACTCATTTAGGACACACCC
>PIVW01000762.1 GCA_003353825.1 Chloroflexota bacterium | reverse complement strand
CGCCCCGACAAACGCTTTGGGGGTCAAACTTATTTGCAAACCGGCCTGAGCCAGACGTGATACCGTGCGTTGGTTAGCCTCTTGTGCGAACCAGGCCGACACCGATTCTGCTATGCGGGGTCCGATACCATCGATGGCAGCGAGTTCATCGATGGTCGCCCCGGCTAATGATGTAAAAGAATGACAGTGTTCGAGCAACAATTCGGCCACGGTACCACCCACAAAATGGATACCAAGCCCCGTTAGCACTCTGGTTGCCGGTTGCTGCTTGGATGATTCCAGTGCGGCAAACAAATTATCCACCTTCTTCTCACCAAAACCTTCCTGCGCCAGCAACCGATCACGATGTTTGGGTAGATCATAGATATCGGCAATATCCTCGATATACCCCTCTTTGACAAAGAGCTCAGCCTGTTTAGAACCAAACCCAGCGATATCCATGGCTGCCCGCGACACAAAAAACTCGACTCGCCGTACCAATTGCGCCGGACAGGCAGCATTCTCACAGTAATAGGCCACTTCGCCTGGATACCTCACCACAGCAGTGTCACACACCGGGCATCTCTCTGGCATCGACCAAGGCGTTTCATCGCCCGTACGTAACTCAAGCACGGGGCGTAACACCTGGGGGATCACTTCACCTGCCCGCTTGATCACGACGGTATCACCGATGCGGAGATCATTGTCGGCAATATAGTCGGCATTGTGCAAACTGGCAGAGCTCACGGTCACACCACCGATATGGATCGGTTCCAGCACAGCGCGAGGGGTCAATACGCCTGTTCGGCCCACCTCGACCGTGATATCCAGGAGTTTGGTTGTGGCTTCGGCGCTGGGATATTTGTAGGCTACGGCCCACCGTGGATCTTTGCCAACATATCCTAACCGTTCCTGCAAACCAAAGTTGTTTACTTTTATGACAAGTCCATCTGCTTCATAGGATAGGCCCTCCTTTTGATCAACCCATTGCTCGCAATAAGTGATCAGTTCGTCAAAGTCCGAAAACAATTTCGTTTGATCAATGGCGACAGGAAAACCCATATCAGCGAGGTACGCCAATGCATCCGACTGCCCCTTTGGCGCTCCCTCCCCCTCGAAAAACACGATGCGATAGGCCCAAAGATCCAACGGGCGGACGGTGGTCACTGCAGGGTCCAGATTTCGCAGGGCGCCTGCAGCCGTATTACGAGGGTTTACATAGCGCTTGCTGCTAAGTTCTTCCTGCTGGCGCTGAAAGCGGACGAATTCCGCTTTGCTTATGTAAGCTTCGCCTCGAACAATCAACCGCGCCGGTGCTGCCCGGGCACGCTCTTGCAAAGGGATCCGTAAGGGCAGGGTGCGAATTGTGCGTAGATTGGCTGTGATATCTTCACCAAAGAGACCGTCACCGCGAGTGGCGCCCAATACGAATAAACCATTCACATAGTGCAATACCACGGTTAGGCCGTCTATTTTGGGTTCAACCACATAGTCTAGGGCTGTTCCCTCTGGCAACAACCGCAGTATTCGCTCTTGCCAGGCGTACAGATCTTCGGGTGTGGTCGCATTGCCCAGTGAGAGCATGGGCAGAGGATGCTCCACCTTTTCAAAGCCCTCGGCTGGGGGGGCGCCGGCGCGTTGTGTAGGGGAATCGACGGTGACGAGATCGGGGTAAGCCTCTTCTAGTTGCTCCAACTCGCGGAACAACGAGTCATAAGCTTCGTCGCTGATCTGGGGATCATTGAGCACGTAGTAGCGATAGGCGTGATTGGCGAGGGTCCGCCTCAGCCTCTCAGCCCGATCCGCATTCTGTTTTGCCATCTAGCCACCGCTAGGGGTCAGGAAATCTTGCGCACCCCACCCGATGGTTCCGTCATCAGCTTGCAGGCGCCACCAGATGAAGTCATCCGCCTGATCGGGACCACCCACAACCTTGAGTACCGTGCCTTCGTCAAGAATGGCGATGGTCACGTAGGTTGATCCTGGGCCAGTGCGGAAACGCATACCGGCATTATCGGTGTTCGCAACCTGCACCCTTGAACCTACAGGGAAGATACCGGAAACGGGGGGATCTGAAGGGGCCTCTGGCGTCGTAGCTGAATCAATGCTTTCCGGCGTGCTATCATCAGGGAAGGCAGTAGGTGTGAAGGTGGCCACTGACTTTTGTGGTGTTGTAACCACCTGTACCGTTTCCGAGGGCTCGACCTCGGTTGAAGAATCACCCGTAAGCGCGCCGCAGGATCGTACCAGAAACAAAATGATAATCACGACGATAGCAACCCCGGCGATAATGATGATGGCG
>PIVW01001545.1 GCA_003353825.1 Chloroflexota bacterium | reverse complement strand
GAGGCGATCAGCATGGATCCACAACAGCGGCTGTTGTTGGAGATGAGTTGGCAGGCGTTGGAACATGCTGGTTTGGACCCGGTCACGTTGCGCGGCAGCGACACCGGCGTCTACTTGGGGTTAAGCACCAGTGACTACAACCAGATCATAGGGCGCGGTGGTGAGAGCGCCATCGACGCCTACATGGGTACTGGCAATGCCCATAGTGCAGCGGTCGGTCGCATCAGCTATGTATTTGGCTTTCAAGGACCGAGCTTTGCGATCGACACGGCTTGTTCTTCCTCGCTGGTGGCGTTGAATCAAGCTTGTATGGGTTTGCGCAACGGCGCCTGTGATGTAGCGCTGGTGGGCGGCGCCAACGCCATTATCAGCCCTGAACTCACCATCTACTTCTCCAAAGGGCACTTCATGGCCCCGGATGGCCGTTGCAAGACTTTTGACGCGGCAGCCGACGGCTATGTGCGTGGCGAAGGCTGTGGGGTGGTGGTGATCAAACGCCTGAGTGACGCCGAACGAGATGGCGACCGCATATTGGCCGTAGTTCGTGGCAGCGC
>PIVW01000211.1 GCA_003353825.1 Chloroflexota bacterium | reverse complement strand
GTAAACTTGGTCGTACTCCTGCTGGGCTTCTTGGTCACTAAGACCATCATGCCAATTGGCTTCAACAAAAGGATAGATCCACAACACGTAATAATGAAAAGGCATCTCAAACACAAAGCGGTAAGAGGGTTCATCATGCGCGAGTTCTACAAGCGATTTTATATTGTCATTGGCAGGAAGATCGTAAAACTTGGTGTTCCATTGACGGTTGGATTCGGACTACTCGTCGCCGTTCTCTCAGATCGGAGTAAGTTTGAACGGACTGCCAAGGTTTTTATCTTCTTGCCGATGGCGATTTCCTTTGTCGGCGCTGGCGTTATCTGGAATTTCATCTATGAAGTTCGACCAGTTGGGGTTCCTCAAATCGGATTGCTAAATGCTATAGTAGTTGGATTAGGAGGTGATCCACACGCCTGGCCCGCGTACACAGCCATTGCCCCATTTAACAACGTCTTTCTGGTCGTAATCGTGGCCTGGTTGCAGGCGGGCTTCTCAATGGTACTATTCTCGGCGGCGCTCAAGGGCATCCCCAGTGAGATTTTGGAAGCAGCCCGTGTGGATGGAGCCACTGAGATTCAGGTCTTTTTCCGTATCATGATCCCCTACATTAGCAGTACGATTATTACGGTAATGACCACCGTAGTGATTTTTACACTTAAGATCTTCGATGTCGTGTGGGTGATGACCGGTGGGCAGTTCGGCACCGATGTTATTGCGACGCAATTCTATCGGCAATCTTTTATCGCACGCAATGCCGGATTTGGTTCGGCTATCGCTATCGTATTGCTCGTTGCGGTGATCCCCGTGATGATTTATAACTTGCGACAATTCAGACAAACGGAGGCATTCTAATGGCCGGTGGAACGAGACAAAAATGGACCTCCTTGATCATGGTCAACGGCATGCTTCTGGTTCTCGTGCTGCTGTGGACCATCCCCACCATGGGCCTGTTCATTTCGTCATGGCGGGAGCGTTTTGATATCCAGACCTCAGGCTGGTGGACGGTGATCCCCCATAAAGAGTGGGTCCAGGTCGCCACGCTAGATCCCAAAGAGATGGGGCTCGATCCCAATGAAGTCATGAATGTCGAGGGAGCTTCGGCGACCTTCGAAGCCTTGCGCGAGGGTGTCGAGACGCCCAATGGTAAACGCGTGCAATGGATCGGCAATAAGCGCCTTGGCCGTATCGAAGTTCAGGAAGAGGAATGGGTGACAAAGTGGAACTTTACAACTGAGAACTACAGGCAAGTTCTGCAAGGTAAGGACTTTGAGTATCAACGGGCCGACGGCACTGTGGAGGTAGTTCCGGGTGATAATTTCTGGGGAGCGATATTCAACAGCATCACCGTCGCCATCCCAGCCACCATTATCCCCATCCTCATCGCTGCCTTTGCAGCCTACGGATTTGCCTGGATGAACTTCAGCGGTAGACGTCTGTTGTTCATATTGGTTGTAGCGTTGCTGGTCGTACCCTTACAGATCGCCCTGGTTCCATTACTGAGGGACTTCGCCGATCTTCAGATTAATGGCACTTTCCTTTCGGTGTGGTTGGCGCATACCGGTTTCGGCTTGCCCTTGGCAGTGTACCTACTCTTCAATTACATCAGTACACTGCCAAGAGAGATGCTGGAATCGGCCTTTATCGATGGCGCCTCACACTTTACGGTTTTCACCCGCCTGGTGCTACCTCTCTCGGTGCCCGCCCTGGCCTCCTTTGCGATCTTCCAATTCCTCTGGGTTTGGAACGATTACCTGGTGGCCTTGATTTTCCTGGGAGGCAACAAAGAGACCGAGGTGTTGACAATGCGTCTGGCCAATCTTGTGGGCTCTCGCGGCAACGACTGGCATTTGCTGACCGCCGGTGCGTTTGTCACAATGATCCTGCCCTTGGTGGTCTTTTTCTCACTGCAACGCTACTTCGTCCGCGGCCTGTTGGCAGGCTCGGTGAAAGGATAGGGGTTTTGATATGGCCAAACATGTATATCTGATCGTTGCCTTCGACTCGCTCGACCATGCCGAAGATGTGTACAAGAAGATCGAGCAGGCTGAGAAAGAGAAACTGGTTGAGATCGATGATGCAGTGGTCGTGACGAAAGATGAACATGGCAAGTTGCGACATAAAGATATCGGCCGCCATGCTGCGTCTACCGGTGCAAAATGGGGTGGCGCATTGGGCCTCCTGATTGGCATCGGCCTGGGGGGACCGATTGGCGGCGCCGTCGTAGGTGCGGCAGGTGGCGCTTTCGCTGGCGCCCTGGGAGATGCCTATAGCAAACTACTGGATGCCGGCTTCTCCAAAGATCAGATCGAGATGGTGGGTGAGCATCTGCAATACAGCAGTTCCGCCTTGCTCATAAAATTCGTTGGGGGCGACGTGCGTTTTATCCGCAATGCCGCTAAACAATCAGCTGGTGAAGTCCTTGAGTTCGAGGTCATCGATCAACAGGGTGAAGATGTCGAGGATAGTTTTTCTAAAGGCGTCGAACGGGATCGCTCATGTAGATCGTGCGGCGCACTTTGCCGTGCGCCGCACGTTGGCAACTGTGAACTTATCGAGCTACAAAGAGTACCAAGACCATGAAGGATATCTGAAACTTAGGAGGAAGATGATCCATGGATGAAAACATCGAATACGTTGTGAGCGAGGTTGAAGTAGATCAAATGTTCGAACAACTACGTGATAGGCTGTTCCGTCTGAGCTGGCTTCAACATCGCCGATTTGGCCGAGAGCTTTCGGGCTTTCAACTGACGGTTCCGCAATTCTATACGCTTAGCACCTTGGTTAGGTTGGGCGGTGAAGCCACCATCGGGCAGTTGACCAAACGCACTCATCAGGTGCCTGCTACGATGACCGGTATTATCGATCGTCTGCACCGAGATAAGTTAGTCGTGCGACGCAACGATGAATATGATCGTCGTTCGGTGTTGGTCTCCATCACTCCTGCCGGTAGTGTGATTATCGAAAACATCTGGGATCGAACTCTGCAATCTCTGGATTTCGTTGTGTCGGATATGACTTCGGCTGACAGGGCGACAGCCTTACACTTTGTGAATTCTCTTGTGTCGGCCATGGAAGACTGACTGAGGAGTAAGGGATGGGATCACCTTATCTGGCCGGTATCGATCTCGGTACCTCCAGTTTGAAAGCTGTCATCGTAGACACCGATGGTACACTGTTGGCGATGGCGCAAGAATACTATGGTATTGACACACCGGCGTTGGGATGGGCCGAACAGGATGTGCATGGCTGGTTAGTGGCTGCCGTGCGCGCATTAAGTCAAGTCGCCGATCAGGCAGGCATTGAACAGAGTGAGCTTGCAGCCATAGGTCTTTCCAGCCAGTCTCATGGCGTGATCTGTCTCGATGCAGTTGGTGATGCGCTACGGCCTGCGATTATTTGGGCTGACCAACGTAGCGCCAAAGAGGTTGCAGAGATACAGGAACGAGTTGGTAAAGCGAAGCTCGCCGCTTGGACGGGGAATCCTCTGGCTGCGGGATTCATGTTGCCCTCGTGGCTTTGGCTGCAATCCCATGAGCCTGAAATGGCGGCAAAAACCAAGCAACTGCTGCTGCCCAAGGACTATTTGCGCTACCGGCTCACCAACACCGTGGGGGCAGAACCCAGCGACGCTGGCACCAGTGGCCTTTTCGACCCAATTACCTCCCGCTGGAGCAGCGACCTTTTGTCTGCTCTGGATGTCGACGCCTCTCTGCTCGCGCCTGTCAGCGCTTCCGATGCCATCGCCGGCGGATTGGACCATGAGATTGCGCGACAAACTGGTCTTGCGTCCGGGACGCCCGTGATCTTTGGCGCCGCCGATCAGGCTTGTCAGGCGCTGGGAAACGGCATCTTGGATCCGGGCAATGTCTCTTCGACCATCGGCACGGGCGGGCAGTTATTGGCCCCCACCCTGGTCCCGGCCGTTGATCCCGAACTCCGCCTACATCTTTACAACCACATCGTGCCGCATCTGTGGTGGAGCATGGGCGCGATTCTTTCAGCAGGCCTCTCTATGACCTGGCTGCGCGACAATATATTACTTGACATAAGTTATCATGAGATGGCAGATCTGGCAATGGATGCGCAGGCTGGCAGTGAGGGACTCTATTTTGCACCCTACCTGGCAGGTGAGCGCACTCCGCATATGGATGCCAGCGCAAGGGGCGGTTTTGTGGGTTTAACTTTACGCCATGGCCGTAGCCATATGTGTCGGGCTGTGATGGAGGGGGTTGTGTTTGCCATGAGGCAGGGACTAGAGATCATGCTTGAGCTTGGCATTCCGGTCGAGCGTGTGATTGCCTCTGGAGGTGGCGCCAGGCACCCGCTCTGGCTACAACTCCAGGCTGACATCTTCAACTGCTCGATTCAGCTCACCCGAACAGTAGAAGCGGCGGCAGTCGGGGCTGCGTTACTGGCCGGGATCGGTGTGGGCGTGTATGAAAACGCCGCCGAGGTAGTTGCACGAACCGTGCGCTGGAGTGATACGACCGTAACAGCTGACCCCAAACGGGTCGATGTCTACAACCAGGCCTATGAACATTTCTGCCAACTATATCCAGCACTGCGTTGTGTGACAAGGTGACAGGATGACAAGGTGCTGATGGTTCCCGGCCAAGCGACCACACGACCAAAAGACCACGCGATCCTATGACCAGGCGACCAAGCGACCACGCGACCAAAAGAACACGCGACCAAAAGACCACGCGACCAAAAGACCAAAAGACCACACTAACCTACCAACGCATACTTCCTCGCCTGCGGCAACGATTCAGCGACGCGCCTGAGGATGCCTGGTTGCTATTCGAGAGGCGTTTGCAAAGGCATTTTGAACCTCTCTTTTCCGCGCTTTTCCATCTGTATGGCAGCCAGTATGATTTCTTTTACCATGTAGAAAGCATTCTGGAAACAGCGGCGCGCATGTGGTTGCAGCGCCCCGCCGACCTCAAAACATTGGATGTCGAGCGTGAGTCCGATCCCCTGTGGTATCAGTCGCATGAGGCGATTGGCGGTGTCTGCTATGTGGATCTGTTTGCCGGAGATCTTGCAGGTGTGCGTGAGCGTTTACCCTACTTCAAGGAGTTGGGCCTAACCTATTTGCACCTTATGCCCTTGTTCGCCAGTCCGGATCAGGAAAACGACGGAGGCTATGCGGTTAGCAGTTATCGCCAGGTAGACCCTTCTTTGGGGACGATGGCCGAATTGGCCGAGCTGGCAGCAATACTACGTGAACATGGTATCAGCCTGGTCCTGGATTTTGTCTTCAACCACACCTCCGATGAACACATCTGGGCTCGCCAGGCCCTGGAGGGCGATCCGGTGTACGAGGATTTCTATTTCATCTATCCCGACCGGACGATGCCCGATGCATACGACGCTTATTTGCGCGAGATATTCCCCGACGTGCGGCCGGGTAATTTTACATACCGCCCGGACATTGAGCGCTGGGTATGGACGACATTCAATAGTTTTCAGTGGGATCTGAACTACCACAATCCTGAGGTGTTCAGGCACATGGCCGAAGAGATGCTCTTTCTGGCCAATACCGGTGTTGAAATACTGCGGTTGGATGCCGTTCCTTTCATCTGGAAACAATTGGGGACGAATTGCGAGAACCTGCCGGAGGCTCATATACTGATCCAGGCTTACAACGCACTGGTCAGGATTGTCGCCCCGGCTTTATTATTCAAGTCAGAGGCGATCGTCCATCCTGAAGAGGTAGCGAAGTATATCGCTACCAACGAATGCACACTCTCATACAACCCTTTGCTCATGGCCTTGCTTTGGGAGTCGTTGGCGACGCGACAGACAACGTTGCTTGTCTATTCTATGCGGGAACGATTTCAGATCGATGGTGGCTGCGCCTGGGTAAATTATGTGCGTTGTCACGATGATATCGGCTGGACCTTTGACGACGGTGATGCATTCGTTTTGGGGATTGATGGTTACGGCCATCGCCAATTCCTCAATGTCTTTTATAGCGGGCGCTTCGAAGGTAGCTTTGCCCGGGGCCTACCCTTTCAAGAGGATCCCAAAACCGGTGATGCCAGAATTTCTGGGACTGGCGCCTCCCTTGCGGGCTTAGAAAAAGCGCTACGGGAGGAAACCGAAGCTGAGATGGAGCTGGCCATACGTCGTATCCTGCTCGTTCACAGCATCATCCTCTCTATCGGCGGTATCCCCTTGCTCTATCTTGGCGATGAAATCGGAACGCTCAATGATTACAGCTATCGCCAGGACCCGGCCAAGAGTGAAGATAGTCGTTGGGTACATCGCCCGGCAACCAATTGGGACAAAATGACGCTCCGCCATGATCGGCAAAGACCGGAAGGGCAGATCTATGGCAGGCTCCGCCAGTTGATTTCAATCCGAAAGCGCTATGCCATGTTTTCAGCTAATGACATGGCAGTGGTTGATGTGGAGAACGAACATGTTTTTGGCTTTGTGAGATGGAATGAGGCAGGGCGAGTGTTGATTCTGAGCAATTTCAGCGAACGTGCGCAGGCGCTGTCTGCCAACCTGGTCAGGAGCTATGGTCTGGCTTATGATTTTCGGGATTTGGTGACCGGCGAGGATATCGAATTGGCCGCCGATCTGGTGTTGGAGCCCTACCAGTTTCTGTGGCTGGTGCATGATGAGGGATAACGAACAATCAACTGGGATCAGTCATCAACCAACAATCAACGGACAACAGGCTGTCGCCGCAGTTGCCACCCTGTTAGCAGCAAAAAGGCGCCGCCGATCACCAGCGCCAAAGACCCGATTGGTACCAGATAGAAGCTCAGGCTCGGTTGCAACGGGCCAGCATACAACTTCTCCAGCGCCGGCAGTAGTGATTGGAATGCCAGCAGCGCCTGCAGGGGAAACAACCCTGCTACAACGAAAAAGACGCCACGCAGCCTATCAGGCAGATAGCGAATGAGTAATGGGGAGAGTGCGGCGCTCAGGAAAATGAGCACGATGTAAATGACTTGTTTTCGGAACTCAGGCATTCGCAGCAGGCCCGGGGTCCAGGCTGGCGGCAGCATGGCCAAGGCAGTGGGGATGGCGAGCGCGATCAGGACGATCCGTAACCACAGAGGCAACTGAGGGCGTTGCGATGTCCCCAGCAAGATCAGCCCTACGGCCAGTGAGAGCAGTGGGGCGAAGAAGATCTCGCGTTTCAACGGGATCTGTGCCGCCGCCACTTCAGGTACGAACTTGACATATTCGGCCAGATCAATGCCGAGGATAGCGAGCCCGGCCACCGGATGCGAGATCCAGGCGCCCCAATAGCCAAACGCAAGCAATAGCAGACCGACCGTGCAAGATATGAAATATGCCACGCTGAAGCGGTGCAAGTTACGTGGCCTTGGATCTGAAAAGTCTAGACCCGAGGTTTTATTGTTCCGAAACTGTTGGCGCATTCTAAAACCCTTGTCTTGGATTGGCAGAGATGCTAAGATAATAAAAAATACGGTGTCAGGACGCTATCTGATCGTTTTTTTATCTACAAGCCAACTCAAGAAGCACTTATTATCAGCGCTCGTGGTATGACCCGTAAGGAACGCAGATATCATGCCCAAGGCTAAATCGATTCCTGAAATGCATAGCCACAAAGAGACCGGCGAGTTCTGGGACGATAACGATCTGGGAGATTTCTGGGAACACACGGAGCCCGTTTCATTTGAGGTGTCATCTGATGCTCGGCGTCGTTATCTCATTGCTGTTGATCCAGACATCTTGAAGCGTACACAACAGCTGGCAAAGAATCGTGGGCTTAGTACCGAAAGCCTGGTCAATATCCTTCTTGAACAGAGCGTTCGTTCCTTGGAAGTTGGCAATACGTTGAATGGGCACGCATAGTGTTCAAAGCTTTGCAGGTCACTAACTTTCGACTAACGATTGGTAAACTGACAGCAATCGCTTTGCTGCGGCATCCCATGTCCAGATCGCAGCTTGAGCGGGGCCTTTAGCGGCGTGGGCCATGCGAGTACCCTCTTCTATCAATAGAAACATAAGTCCCTGAATCAGGGCAGGTTCATCGCCGCTGGGGATGATATAAGCTGCATCGCCGGCGATCTCGGGCAGGCTGCTGGTATCGGTGCAGAGCACGGCCGTGCCGCATGCCATCGCTTCCAGAATGGGAATACCAAAGCCTTCGTAATGGCTGGGGAAGGCAAACAGATCGGCGAGATTGTAGAGCGCCGGCAGATCGGCGTCATCGACATAGCCAAGAAAATGCACGAAATCGGAGGCATTTTGGCGTTCGACCTCGGCGAAGATATCCTCATAAAGCCAACCCTTGCCACCGGCAATGACAAGGTGATGGGGGAAGCTTCCTTGCCTGCGCGCTTGGGCAAATGCCCTGATCAGGCCATCGAAATTCTTGCGGGGTTCAAGGGTGCTGATCGAGAAGATGAAGGGCCAGTCGAGACCATATCTCCGGCGTGTCTCGGCCAACCCGGTGTGATTCTCGGGCCTGAATCTGGGCTCGACCCCAGCGCCGATCACGGTAATGCGGTCTGCGGGCAGGTCGAACAGACGCATAGCATCTTGCTTGCTGGCTTCAGAATCGGCAAGGATATGATCGGCGCGGGCGACCGAATCGGGTACCACCCGGCTGAGGAAACGCTGCAGGTCGGGGTGAGCGTATTGTGGCCGTACCAGAAAGGCCAAATCATGGATGGTGAGTAGCGTTTTGGCCGATTTGACCGGCGGCAAAAGGAAATTGGGTGCGTGGTAGATATCGATGGGGCCGGTGAACCACTCGACAGGGAAAGGCAGATGTAGCCGGTGCCAGGCGATCGTTTGATAACGGTCGGACAATGGTAAGCGCTTTATGCTGACAGCGTCGGGCCAGATGCTGCGGGCAATAGGGGCCACTTCTCGCGGATAAAGCAGTGTCAGTCGATCTCTTGTACCGAGCAAGGGTACAACTGCATCGACCAGACCTCGGGTATAACGGCCAATGCCGGCGCCCTGCAACGCCGCCGGGGTGTAGTCAATGCCGATATGCATGGGCAACGACCTGTCGGCCAACCAACACGCAACACGCAACACGCAACACACAACACGTGCTAGACATCTCGATAGGTCCAGAGCCGGTTGGCGCCGAAGTTCCAAAACAGCACCACCAGTATCGCAAATGCTTTGGCAATATTGAGGGCGATGGCATCATCAACGCCCTGATTGACCAGGATCAATTTGGTGAAATACAAAACGACTGTGTTGATGGCCAGCCCAATCACACTGACCACGGCGAATTGAGGGAGTTGGTTGCGTTTGCGGATGTTACGTGTCTCTGGAAAGGTCCAGAATCGATTCCAGGTGAAATTGCTGATCACGGCAACGGTAAAGGACACGGTATTTGCCAGCAGGTCCGGCCAGCCCAGGCCCAGG
>PIVW01000210.1 GCA_003353825.1 Chloroflexota bacterium | reverse complement strand
GGCGACATCAATTGCCGTTCGTTAGTAACTGTGCCGGAATCTAGCGTGTCCCGTATACTGTAGTGCATATCAGAAACATACTACATGTAGTGGATTCTAATGTGCCATTGTCGTAATAATCACAATGTAATCATTTTCATCGTCGTAACCAACACCTAGCTGAGCAATGCGCCATGTGGGGATCACTGGTTGAATGAGGTCGAAATTCACTGCCTTCCTGCTCTCAGGGGCGGAAAGAGCGAACTGTTCTGCAATCTGATCCAGAAGTGACAATAAACCTTCGCCCAAAGCACGCATCTGCTCTTTTTCACAGATCATAGAAACGTATTCGACGCCGCGGCCAATTTGCAGATAAAAAGTACGTTGGCCTGGGGGTCCGGCAGTGCCTGTCGTGAAATGGCTGGCGGGGTTGAAATCGTGGGTGAATTCAGACATGATGTTGTTTTTTGCCGAGGCCAGCTTTTCGAGAAAAATAATAATCCAAAACTCGTGTTGTGTGTTGATTTCACGCCTAAATCCTCACGTTTCACGTAGGACTTAGATTTTGGGAGCATTTTGATTCTGGAGCTCCCCTAAGCTTTGGCGTCACTGTTTTGGTTGTGGGTAGCTGGCTCGTCTTGTGACTTCTTTTTAGGGGGTGGCGGCGGTTTCAGTTGCCCGGTATCGTTGAGGCGCTCTACTATGGGGCCATGCGCTGTAAAGTAGATGATGCTAAGTGCTGACGGGCTTACATGTATGCGTTGAAAATGATCGAGATGGGCGCCAATATAGTGTGCTAAAGCAGCTTTAATCATATCAGAATGCGAACAAGCTAACACAATCTGATCGGGATGGAGAGTGACGATTTGGTGTACAGCTTCGACTATCCGAGACTGCATCACTCGCATTGATTCGCCACCGGGGAAGGTGGCGAAACTGGGCGCTGTCTGAACGATTCTCCACAACTCTGTATTTTTCAAATCGTTGATCTTTTTCCCCGTCCACTCTCCGATATCGGCTTCAAGCAAGCCATCGTTTTGTTCTACATCAAGGTGATGGGGTGCAGCCAGGATCTGGGCTGTCTCCGTGCAACGTTCCAAAGGGGAGCTATAAACGGCGGCGATGGGCCAATCAAGCAGTCGGTCGGAGAGGCGGCGAGCCTGGGCACGTCCTTTGTCATTAAGATGAACACCAGGAGTGCGTCCGGCCAGTTTGTTAGATTTCACCCAGTCGTTTTCGCCGTGGCGTACCAGGAGTAGCGTAGTAGGCATAGTAAGGTCGGAGGTCGGAGGTCGGATAAAATGATAGCACGGTGTCAGGGTGGTTGAAGTGATGGCGCAGACGAATTTCGAAAACAACCGCCCCGGCCAACTCACGGCCAGGGCGGCATCAGAAATCAGGTAGGCTTTTCGCCGAATCAGAGATCGGCCATCAGTTTTTCGATACGCTCGACCGCTCGTTCGAGTTCGGACATGGCGGTAGCGATAGAGAATCGCACATGCCCTTCACCGGCCTGGCCAAAGGCGATACCGGGTGTAGCAGCGATCTCGGCCTTTTCAAGCAAAATATCGGCGATCTCCATAGAATCCTCACTGAGACCGGGGAAGCGGGTGAAGAGATAGAACGCGCCCTGAGGAGACTCACATTCGACACCAGGTATGGCATTAAGGGCAGGCGCCATGAAATCTCGCCGGGCCTTGTAAGATACTCGCATCTCCTCTACGATATCATGGGGGCCGTCAAGCGCGACCGCACCTGCTGCCATCGTGAATGAGGCTGCTGAAGTGACCGACTGGCTCTGAAGTTTAGCCGCCAATCCCATCACATTGGCGGGGCCCACTGCCCAACCCAGCCGCCAACCGGTCATGGCATAGGCCTTGGAATGGCCATTGATCGTAATCGTGCGGTCGGCCATGCCAGGCAACGATGCAAGGTTGATGTGTTTACCTTCGAAAATAAGCTGTTCGTACATCTCATCTGAGATAATGTAAAGGTCCTTCTCGGTCGCGGCCTGACGGATGACTTCCGCTTCAGCAGTGGTGATCACACGTCCGGTGGGATTGCTGGGCGAGTTAACGAGAATGGCTTTGGTGTTTGGCGTAATATGTGAGGCCAGATCATCAGCCGTGATTGTGAAGTTGTCGGAAGCTCGTAGCGTGATCGTTACCGGTGTACCGCCGACCAATTTGACGATCGGCACATAGGATACCCAATAGGGCTCGAAGATAATGACTTCGTCACCGGGATTACAGAGGGCCGCCATGGCGGCATAGACCAGGAATTTACCACCTGGGCTGATCAATACCTGCTTGGCCGGATCGACCTCCAAACCATATTCCCGGGCGAACTTATTGGCAACGGCCTTCAAGATAGGTGCGGTACCGCGCGATGGAGGATAATGGGTATCTCCAGACTCGAGGGCAGCAATTGCAGCCTGAGTGATGTGGGTGGGCGTGTCGAAATCGGGATCACCACCGGCAAGGGAAATGACATCCCGACCTGCGGCCTTGAGTGCTTTGGCTTTATCGCTAACTGCCAATGTGGCAGAAGGAGGGATGCTACTGAGAAGATTTGATAGCGGCTTCATGGTAAGCTCTTTATTTGGTTTGAGAAGAGTGAGTGGCTGGATAGATCGAATTTCCGCTCTCGTTTTGCGATCCACCGCAACATAGTAGGGTACGACGATCGGCTGTGAAAACTATCCCTTTAGGGCTAATTGTATACCCAAAATGGCAGAAGAGGAAAATAATGGTCGAAGATCACAATTGGTAGAGTTCACCAAATTTTTGGTTGAGATAAGCCGTGAGCGCTTCATGACCAGGATGGCGGCCGGTGATCTGTTCTACCAATTCCATCGAACGATAACGTTGTCCCATGCTGTATATATGAACCCTGAGCCAGTCCAACAGGGGCATGAAGTCACCACATGCCATTTGCTGGTCTAGATCGGGCATGTCTTCCCTGATCTTGGCGAAGATCTGAGCACCGTAAAGATTGCCAAGGGCGTAGGTCGAGAAATATCCAAAACCGGCGAAAGACCAATGCACATCTTGCAGACATCCGCGACTGTCATCGGGGACAGGGATACCCAAAAAATCTTCGAACATCTCATTCCAGACAGCGGGTATATCCTCAACAGCCAGTTCCCCTGTAATAATCGCCTGCTCGATCTCAAAGCGCAGCATGATGTGCAAATTGTAGGTCACTTCATCGGCCTCAACACGAATGTAGGAGGGTTTGACCTCATTAACAGCGAAATAAAATTCTTCGGACGAAACATCACCTAATGCTTCAGGATAGATCTGTTGTGCACGCGGGAAGAAATAGCGCCAATAGGGTTGACTGCGCCCCACGAAGTTCTCCCAGAGGCGTGATTGTGATTCGTGGATACCCAGGGAGATGGAGTCGCCTAGGGGAGTGCCAAACGCATCTGCTGGCAGATTCTGACCATAGAGACCGTGTCCGGTTTCATGCAGGATTCCAAAGAACGATTCATTGAAGAAGGTGTCGGTATAGCGAGTGGTTATGCGGCTGTCGCCTGGTCCCAGTGTCGAACAGAAGGGATGGGTGACGGTGTCCAGCCGACCACCGCCAAAATTAAAACCGAAAGCGGCGGCAGCGGCCTGTCCAAAGATTTTTTGCCGGTCTATGGGGTAATGGCGATGGACAATCTCGGTTTTGGGCCGGAGCGGTGAAGCCTGAATGGCTTTTAACAATGGGACCAGTTCTGCCTTCAAGTTATCGAACCAGACCTTGACCTGCGCCGTTGTGACGCCGGGCTCGAAACCATCCAACAGGGCATCATACGGCGTATCTTTGTAACCAATATACTCGGCTTTCTGGCGAACCAAGGCTACAAGTTTGCCCAAGTCAGGCAGAAAAATCGAGAAATCCGACTTTTCACGTGCTTGTACCCATGCGTCGTGTGCGACTACAGCGGTTCGGGCTATCTCCTCTACCAACTCTGTAGGCACTTTGATCTCACGATCGTAGCTATGTCGCCATTCCCGCAAGTTGATCGCTTTATCACTGTGCGAAGCAACTGCGACTCCATTGGAATCAGCGATATCCAGCAATTTGCCGATTTTCGGATCGGTAAACTTTCGATGCGCCAAGCCCGATAAATAGGATAATTGTTGAGCACGTAACTCCGCGCCGTTCTTGGGCATATAGGTCTCGAGTTCCCAATTCAACAGACTGCCAATACTATCAATCAGCCGCGTTTCTTTGGAAATCTCTGTCAATTCTTGATAGGCTTGTTGCGGTGTAGTCATAGTCGTGGTCCTTTACACTGAAGGTTTCTTAGAATCAGATGTGGTTCTTGAAATACAGGTGCTGCGTGCCGGATGTGCACTGTGTTCACACTATGTTGTGGCATCTGGCAATGAATTTAGATTTACTGAATCTACTGTATTGGCTCGACTATGGCAAGTCACATAGTTAGGCACTGAGTTTTGTTGCTGATGCTAAACTGCGGCGGTACAATGTCCCACAATCATGACAGACACAAAGCATGAGGTAGATAACAGAATGGAAACACCACTTAAGAAGGATATTGGTGGTGCAAAGCAAACAGAACCGGGTACTTCGAAAGGCAAGATCGTCCTGACGATATTGATCGGAGTCGCGGTTATCCTGGCGCTTCTGCTTCTTTTTATGGTATGGCAATTCCGCAGCGACCGCGCAGAGATTACAGCGGCGGCCTTCGATGCTGCCGCCATGCAGGCCATAAGCGCTGCCGAGACACTAGATGAGGTCTTCGAGCAAGCGATGAGCGTCGCCGATGCGTTGGCAGATGACCTGAGTACTGGCGCCCTCCCTTATGATCAGATCGAGGGCAGCCTCTCCCAGATCTTGACTGAACAACCTGCCATAGATGGCATGACCGTTGCCTTCGAACCCTATGCTTTCAGTGCGGAGCAAATGCTACACTCGGTGTATGTCTACCGGGATGAAAACGAGGTCATTGCTGTCCAGCAGGGAGAACGATCTTCCGACTACACAGAGCCTTCAAACGCAGAGACGTTGGCGACTGAGACGTCATGGTACCTCGACCGCATCGATCATGGCGCCTCTTGGAGTGAACCTTTTAAGGATCCGGGGTCCGATAAGATCTTGATCCAATATGGTGTTCCCTTCTATCGCACCGATTCAACCTCCGCTGAACAGGTAATCGCAGGAGTGATCACACAGGATTACGACATCACGAACATGCAGCACTTGGTTGCCGACCTGGATCTAGGTATGACAGGTTTCGGGGCCGTATATTCAGCCTCCGGAGTCTGGCTTGCTCACCCAATCAGCGAGAATGTAGCAAATCAAACCCTATACGATAGTGCTCAGTTTCAAAACGATCCAGAGCTGGCGGAGGCTGCTGAACGCGCCATGCAGGGTGAAGCCAATGCACTTGAACGCGCCGATCAACTCAGCGAAGAGTCTGTTTGGAATTTCTTTGCGCCCTTCGAGACCACGGGTTGGACCCTAATAATCCAACTATCGCAAGCAGAATTCCTACCCGATGCCGCTGAAACACTCAAAGAGGTGACACGTATCATTCTGATAGCAGCAGCCCTCCTATTCCTGGTTCTGGCGATCCTCCTCCGTGTCGATCAGGCTAAGCCGGGTAGGTTGTGGGTTGTGGTCGCCGCCTTCACGATCATCGGTCTAGCTGTCATCATCAGTCTGATAACACTGTCATGGCGAACGCCAAATGATTCTGGTGTGACTATTGTTAATCGATCTGGGCTCAACAGCTATCTGGAAAATGTTCAGGATGAGTTCTCGGCGCGAGGGCTAGAGCCGCCGGTCAAGATCCCCACCGGTGTTTTGATCCAGGCAGCTCGATTCCCCGACCCCGGCGCCGTTGTCGTCAATGGCTATGTCTGGCAGCGTGTTCCTAAAATCAAAGGAACTGAGATCAACGCCGGTTTCACGCTACCACAGATGATCGATGAACCTTTTTCTACAGAAGAGATCACGCGGGAAGAACGGGAAAATGAGACATTGATCGTCTGGTCTGTGATCGGCACCCTGCGCCAAGTCTTCGATCCCCTGGAATATCCTTTCGACCGCCACGACATCAAGATCCGTATCGCCGCGGCTGAACTAAAAAAATTTACGCTGCTCGTGCCTGATATAGAATCGTATGATGTCACGAACCCAGATTTTCTGCCCGGTCTCGACAGTGATCTGCGTATCAACAACTGGAACATTATGTCGAGTTCATATCGTTTCAATCGTCACCAGTTTGGGACAACCCTAGGAATTCCCGGTCGCCCCACGGTGGATATACCCGAACTCTCCTTCGATATCAATACACAGCGTCGTTTTTTGGGGCCCTTCATTTCTTTCCTGCTACCGGCGCTGGTTGGTGCAGCTATGATCTTTGCCTTCCTGCTCTATGATACCAAACCGGATGAGCCAGAAGAGATCGTCATCGCCCTGAGCTATACCGCCGCCCTCTTTTTTGTTATTGCCGTCATGCATACCGCCTTGCGCGATGATGCCGCCGCCATCGGCCTCACCTACCTGGAATACTTCTATCTACTGCTTTACGTGATGGTGATATTTGTTGCCGTCAATACCTTTATCGTAGTCAACCGCCCCAATCACCGCTTGATTCGTTTCGAGAATAACCTGATTACCAAACTGCTGTATTGGCCGGTCGTGGTTTTAGTGATGCTTGTGGCAACGTTGGTGATATTTGTGTACTGATAAAAAGTGAGATTAGTGATTAGAGATTGGTACAATGTTCAACCTCGATCAATCTCTAATCTCCATTCATATGCATTAACCCACCGGAACGACGACGATCTCAACATCTTTGGTCGGATTGTCATTGATAATCACAAAGGACGCTCTGCAATGCAATTCGGCTGCCAGGTGTAAGGAAGCCCCTGGGTATCAAGACTGATGCCATTGAGATCGAGGCCAGCACAGATATTTTCACTGGCAGCCGCCGACACTTCAGCGACCACCAGTGGTTCATCCGCCTCGACGCCGTTGACGGTAACCGAATAGTCTCCCGACTCCAGACCGGAAGTATCGATGACGATCTCTTCACTAAAAGGAGTGAGCATCTGAGCGCACATTACATCGACTGGTTTGATCGAAAGCATTTCTATGGTGATGGCATCCCCGTCCGCGGTCTGCTCAGAAACGTAGGTCCGGGGACAAGCATCTGGGTTTTCGCCCTGAACTACGGCGATATCTTGACCATCCCTTGCCTCAATCGCCACCGATTGCACCATCACAGTGTTGGCGTCAAGTTGATCTATTGCAGGAGCGCCTGCTGCGGCCGACTCGCTGGATGCAGCCGTTGCGGAGGCCATCGAAACCCGATAGACCAGGGCCCTCGAACCTTCATCATTATACATTGTCAGTTCTTCACCCTCGATCTCATAGGTCGAAGCCATGCCAAGCGCCGCCAGATAGCCGGTTTCGTCCTCCATGACGTCCTGCGGATCGGCGCACATCTTCTGGGTAGAGGCCACGGGACCGATCTCGATGTTTGTCTTGTCAGCCTCGTAAGCTGCGGAGTAATTGTTACAGCCGGAGAAGCCGCTTAGCGCGCCCTCACCATCAAATAGGGCTGTGATCGATTCGGTATTGAGGCTGGAAACAAGGCCACCTTTCCCATTGTTGTAGGAAAGCAACTGCCAGTCGGTATTCGCCAAGGGTGCGGGTTGGTCGACCCGGTAGGTTAATACAACTTGGCCATCGGCGTCAGCCATCTGCAATTGCTCACCGGAAATCTCATAGCTTGCAACATTTCCGAGTGCAGCGAGATAGTTAGTCTCCTGTGTCGACACGGGCAACGGGCAAGCCATCATTGTTACAAGGCCTATCTCGATGATTATATTATTGTTGCCGCTTGTCTCGTAGCTGGCTGTATATTGATTACAACCGGTGCTACCGGCTATGCCGTCCTCTTCAAATTCGGCTGTCGGACGAGTTCCAAGAACAATCGGAACGATCTCGCCCTCGCCGTTCAGATAGCTTTCAAGCACCCACAGCGTACCATCGAGATCGTGCGCTTCGCCATCGCTTATGGCGGGCTTGTGCAATGGGTTACTTTCAGGTGCAGGCGCCGGGCCTGAAACTGGGCCACAGGCCGCCAAAACGAGCGAGATCAGTATCCCGACAACGCCAAGCCAGATTTCACGATTGTTTTGTCGAGTTATCATAGGGTTACCTCACAAGGAAAATCAGTGAAAGTTGAGTTTATGTTTGTGTTCATATTCTAAGACGGAGAAAGCGTTTGTAAAGTTTGGCTACCAACTTAAGCCGAGACACTTTGCCATTAAAGGCAACAGACTCAGTGGTGGTCATCACCTGCCGTAATGAGTTGGTGTGGGCGAATTCTCACCACATGTGGGGCAAGGTCACCATCGTCCCTGTATATGGCGGTTTTCGACACTATTCCCTTGCATTCAGGGTACTAATACTTTCGGGTTATACGAAAGTAGAGTGTCTCGGCTTAAGTGGATAGCCGGTAGTGATAATCTCATTCATATTCTGGAATCCACTTCTGTTTCTGTCGCCTGTGCGCAGTACGGCCTAACGGCCAGCATAAGCCGCCGCGCCGACTGCGTGGAAAGCCCCTGTGCCAGCAGGCACGCGCCTTAGGCGCGGTCGGCTTGATGCAATGTTAGGCGGCGTTACTGGTGATTATTTGGTTTTGTAAACTTCGCGCCGATGCCGGACGAAATGTACCGTAATGCCGGTTTCCGTATTGTCAAATGTATACAACACCCGATAATCACCCACCCGCAGTTTATACACGCCGGCCCACTGCCCCGTCAAAGATTCGGGCGTCAACGCCGCAAAGTTTTCGGCCAACCAACGGATTTTGGTAAGGATACGTTGTGCGATGGGCTTGTTCAAACAGGCTAAATCGTCTGTTGCTGTAGGCGTGAACTCAACGTGGTACATTTTACCAACTCAACCCTAACTTGGCAGCAACGCTATCTGCGCTGAACGTTTCCCCCCCCGCTTTGACCGTTTCTAATGAGTGGCACAAAGCCATTACAAAATCCTCGCGCAACTCTAAGCCTTCGTCGGGATCGCGCAATAATTCGGTTAGCGTCTGCGTGATTGTTTCTTGAATAAGCGTTTTCAAATCATCTACGCTCATATCTGCAACGCGCGTTACCATAGTTCACCTCCACAACTTGAGTATCTAGATACTGTTTAGGTTTTCTTCCGCCGCATCTTCACACGAAACTCTTTGATGTGAATCTTTCGTTGTGCTTCGTATGTGGTGCTGTACCTTAACAATGCGGATAAATAGGGCGAAGTAAAATTCGACCAAAAGTGGGACAGGTGGCAAACTTAGGCAAACAATTCACAAACGAGCGCACATGTTTGAGCACCTGCTGCTAACTATTGTAATAGGTATAGTGTTTATCGGGCAACTGAAGGGATATGTGCCATTTTTG
>PIVW01001543.1 GCA_003353825.1 Chloroflexota bacterium | reverse complement strand
CTGGCTATTTGCGCGCCATCACGGCGGCAGGATGCTATTGCGCATTGAGGACACGGACCGGGTAAGATCGACTAAAGCGGCAATCGAGGCCATTTTGGATGGCCTGAACTGGCTGGGCCTGGAGGCGGACGAAGAGCCTGTGTACCAGCATACAAGAGCAGACCGGCACCGTGAGGTGGTTGGACAGCTTCTAGACAGCGCTCGTGCCTATCGGTGCTACTGCACGCCGGAAGAGCTGGATGAAATGCGCAAGAAGGCTCGTGCTGAGGGCCGTGCGCCGATATACGATGGCCGCTGGCGTAATCGGGATGTCTCAGAGGCCCCAGATGGTGCGCCTTATTCGGTGCGCCTTAAGGCCCCGCTTGAGGGCCAAACGCTAATTGAGGATATGGTGCAGGGCTCTGTTATTTGGTCGAATGATCAGTTGGATGATATGCTCTTGTTGCGCTCCGACGGCTCGCCCACCTATATGCTTTCTGTTGCCGTGGATGATTATGACATGGGTATTACGCATGTTATTCGCGGGGATGATCACCTGACCAACGCTGCCCGCCAG
>PIVW01001542.1 GCA_003353825.1 Chloroflexota bacterium | reverse complement strand
CAAATGCATGTAGCGGACCGTGGAACACGGTTGTTCATTTGGCTGCTTCGCGTGGTGTGGTAGTTTGTTTGGTGCGGCCAGGTGCGCAGGGCACGGCCGCTAATGACTGGGCGTTAGGTGGCGTGATCAGGGTAGTTCGCGATGGAATCAGAGCAAGCGATTTGGATAGTCCTTGGCGCATTCGCAATCCTCTGCGGCGTTGGGCTTGCCGTGGCGAAACTCGACAAGCGCGAATTGGAAGAATCCGTTCATAGTAACCCCGGGTTGGCGCTATATAGATTCAGTTGGTATCGCTGGGGGGCTGTTCTTGTTTGCATCGGAGGCGGGATCATAGTGTTAGTGGAAGGATTAGGATGGGTGGATTGGTTTTAATCGGATACGTATCCCGTGAAGTATCAGAGGTTTGTGCGAGTAGTTGACCGCCACCTAACAATCAGCTCGCAGCTGACACCAAACAGCCTCGTTCAATTGAGTTGTGGTAAAATCTGGCGTCGGTCTCAGGTGCCTGGGCGTTGGCGGTCAGCGCTGTTTGGCGCAGCTGGAGACTGGGAGTTAG
>PIVW01001541.1 GCA_003353825.1 Chloroflexota bacterium | reverse complement strand
ACCGACTATACCGATATGATGATGAATGCCCAGGAACTCGTTGACCTGGGCCACCACATTAGCAGTGTAGTCGGATCCGGGATCTGATTGGAGATAGGTAAAGGGGCCGAAGACGGCTCGGTGCGTGAAGATGGCATCGGCTGCTGCGGCTTCGGTTTTGGCTGACGCAGCATATAGGTTGATGACATTAGAGCCCATCTCCTTAGAGATGTGCACATGGTTGTTGCCGTGGATATCGGCGGGCGAGATAGGTACGCCATCGAGGGAAACCGTGTTCCAAGGATCAGGGGGTTGAAGTATCGTATGTTTTGGAGGAATGACAAGTCCACCGTTACTAATTCGATACTTTTGGCAGTGTGCACATTCTGCTACCAGGGTTTGGACACGTGCGAAAGACATGCCGTGACCGGGGTAGTAGAGGTTCAACATAGACCAGGTCTTGCCAGCTCCCCAGTGTCCAGGCTTCTTGCTGTGACACTGGACGAACATCTGAGCTCGCTGCTCTTCCGAGTATCTGACCCGGGGGGGCTCGTGTGCTATGGGCCTATTGGATCGAG
>PIVW01001540.1 GCA_003353825.1 Chloroflexota bacterium | reverse complement strand
AAACCAAAAACACACAAGGAGACTGCTTTTCCATGATAGTATACCCGACAGTTGAGCCAACGACCGCATTATGGCCAGAGGCGCTAGAAGTCGTTTTTCAATCGTTGCCATCGGGGTCGGGCACAGTCCTGGCACCGAAACTGCCCCATCTCTCGATATGGGAAGCACTAGCTGAGGGAGCGCTGCCCCTGATTCCAAGAGAAAGTCGTCCTCATGGGATCATCACATGGGCGTCAGGGATGTTCGGCGTTTCACGTACGAGTATCTATGCGTTGGGCAAACGGCATGAATCGAGGCGGCGCCCAAAGCACATTAACAGCGAAGAGATATACGGGGCAGTATCATGAGAGCGGGTTGGCGGGTAGCGAAGGCTTGTACTACTACAACGCCCGCTGGTATGATCCACAGCTAGCAAGATTCGCGCAGGCGGATACGATTGTGCCTGATCCGGGGTCGGCGATGGCGTTTAACAGGTACATGTATGTGGCCGGGAATCCGCTCAGATTTAATGACCCCAGCGGTAATTGTATTCCGGAACTGTGTCCCGGAGGCGGACG
>PIVW01000761.1 GCA_003353825.1 Chloroflexota bacterium | reverse complement strand
AGCGTGCCGGCATCAGCCGCCTGTACCAAGCCCTGCCGATCCATCACCGCGCCGGTAAAGGCGCCTTTGACGTGCCCGAAGAGTTCGCTCTCGAGCAGCGTCTCACTGACAGCCGCACAGTTGAGCACCTTGAACGCCTTGCCGGCACGCGGCGAGTTCTGGTGGATCGCCTGGGCGAAGAGTTCCTTGCCGGTACCCGTCTCGCCGACGATCAACACCGTACTCTTGCTGCGAGCGATCTTCTTGAGACGCTTGATCTCGCGCTGGATCGACTCCGACGCCCCGATGATCCCCGAAAACTCGAACGCCTGGTCCTTCTGCTCGCGCAGAATCCGGGCCTCGCGGGCGGCTGTCGCCTGCCGGGCGGCACGCGATACCTTGTCCCGCAGCAAATCGATGTCGATCGGCTTGATGAGATAGTCGTACACGCGGAACTCGCTGTCGCGGCTCAGGGCGTCGCGGGCGAGTTCCTCACTCCCGTACGCGGTGATCAGGATGACCTCGGTCTCACCGCACGCCCGCTTGGCGCCCCGAAGGACGTCCATGCCGTCGATCTTGCCGCCGAGCTTGTAGTCGGTGACGATGACATCCGGCGGCCGGTGCCCGACCGATTCGATCGCAGCCTCACCGCTGTCGACCACGTGGCAGACGTATTTCGAACGGCGCAGAGCCTCCGCAATGGCCTCGCCGTGCGCCACCTCGTCTTCGACAATCAGTACAAACGCCGTGTCACTCATGAGGCATGCATTATAGTCGAAATCGGCACCAGTCGTCTCAGTATATGCATTATTGGCAATTGTAATTTGCAGATCAGATTCGTATTCATTTATTATTGGCGGCTCGGGCAACGGGCCATGATCGAGATGGTGATCGCGCGCTGGCTGCGCATTATATGGATGAGCATGCGCAAATTTATCAGTATTTGAATGGGAAGCGGCAATCTGATTTGCCTGAGATGTCGCAATC
This sequence comes from Chloroflexota bacterium, assembly GCA_003353825.1. The sequence continues at coordinate 1,328 of PIVW01000761.1, read as the reverse complement.
TGTTTCCGCGGCGTTGATGAGTGTGTCGATGATGAGTTTGTCGATGATGAGTTTGTCGATGAACTACAACATGTCATCGAATCGTCGCATAAGCCATTATCGATTATGGCATTATAAAATGAGTCAAAATTATCCGTCGTCGAAGAATCATGCAAGGCATTATAGCAAATATCATTATATTCATTATCACAATTTATAGTATGGTCCGCAGCAACGGTATGGGATGCAGGCAATGGATGGGATGCATAGAATATGTCGCCATCACATCCAATCTCGCATCGTCCATTGGTTATGATTTGCGAATGAAAATGAGAGAGGTACAATGCCTCAATGTCATGGGTATGTACTTTGCGTCTCTCTCTATCCTCATCCACCACCACTCCGTTTGTCATATCTCTATATAGGCCGTTGCGGGACAGATAGTCCGCGATAATATTTTCGTAGCCAGGCACATAACTGGCGGTAAAATCATATTCTTGGAGTCGCACCGCCCAACGATAGAGCTTCCCAGCTCGAAAATTCTTGGCGCGGTTAAACAATTCGCGCAAATTCTTATGGTCGGTGTGTACATGAAAGTGGTTGCCGAGCAACAAATAGCGCCACTTTTCCACCATGAACACAACAGCGAACACCTCCTGTTCACTTATATGCCAATTTTGCTGTGTTGGCGTGAAAGATTTTGATGCAAATTCAATAGGATGGAACACGCCGTCGTCGTCGTATTGGCCCACAACAGCACCGATCCCATTGATACTCGCATCGCAGAACACATGTATTTGGCGCAATGGGTCTGGATGGATCAGAATGTCCGCATTCTGTATTAAGGTTTTTAAGGATTGGAATGCGTTTTTACGGATTTCTGTCATTTCGTATGGTGTCCGGGCCTCTAATAACTGGTATAATGGCTTGGCGATATCGTGTAGATCCGGAATAAATTTATGTAAATAGGCCACCAGACCCAGAAAAGTCTGCATTTGTGCTTTGCTGCGCGGCTCCGGCACGTTAAGTACTTTTCGTTTATATTTGTCTGTGGGTCGATAGCCATATTTATCCACAAAATACCCCAAATATTCAGTCTCCTGCGCCGCGAAGATACATTTATCAATTCGCAGCTTGATATTATTGGATTTTATACGCTCAAAGACAATTTTTAGATGGTCCAGATGCTCCGCAATGGTGTCGCTTAAGATGGCAATGTCATCAATGTACACCACCACAAAGTCCAAGTCCGCAAATATTCGTTGCATAACACGCTGAAACACCGCCGGCGCGTTTTTCAGACCCATTGGCATCACGGTCCATTGGTATAACACACCGTCAAACTCAAA
>PIVW01001539.1 GCA_003353825.1 Chloroflexota bacterium | reverse complement strand
GTCTTCCAATCCAGTTCTTCCGGATCGATATCGTTCAACACTGTCGTTCATAATGACGGCAGTGGAGTCGTCGTCGATGGCTCTGATTCCTGGCTCAACGCCCGCTACAACATCATCGCTTTCAACGATGTCGGGTTCGACAACAGAGGCGGGGGCCAGATCTTCAATCGCTACAATCTACTTTACAACACCGATGACATCTGGTGCTCGACCTGCCAGAATTACACCGGCACTGTCGCTCAAGGTTTAGGCGAACGCACTAGCGCTCCTATGTTTGCCGATGCTGACAATGGCGACTACCGCCTGACCACTTCCTCTCGGGCTATGGATGCCATTCCTGCCAGTGAATATCTGGCGGCGCCCAACGGCGGCGCTGGCAAAGCTGATATGGGCTATCGCGAGCTTTTGGCCGTACCGGCCACCCTACTCTTGGGTAAAGAAGGCAACTCCTGCGGCCTCGGCAGCGCTGGGATTCAGTCAGTCGATGTCGGGGTGGTATTTGTTACAGACGCCAGTCAGGGTGTAGACCAAACTGTGCCCGGTAGTTGGCAGTCGGC
>PIVW01000209.1 GCA_003353825.1 Chloroflexota bacterium | reverse complement strand
GCCTGCATCGGGCGGCGGCGCATCACTTCCAGCACCTGCCGCGGGGGCCGCGTCGGCTCCCCTCGCAGACGGGGCTGGGTCACCCGATCCCCTGCCTCCACTGCGAAACTCACCTTGCCTGGAAGCAGTTGAGAGCCGTTAGCCGTTTGCCGATGGCCGTCAGCCTGTGTTGAATCCAAGTTGCTTTTCATACCGACCGCAGCCCTCCGATCTCCGACTTCTGATCTCTGACCTCCGACTTCCGACTTCCGCTCTCCCCGCACCAACACATTGCGCCCCACCTCTCCTCCTTCGCCTCCGGCCAGGCCATACGGCCCCTGCTGCCGGCGGTCCGAGAGAATCGTCACCTGGGCGCGAGTTAGCACTTCCAGCTCGCGTACCACGCCGTCGCCCCCGCCATAGCGCCCTGCACCCCCGGACTGCCGGCGGATGGCATAGCGGCGCATACGCAGGGGATAGGCGTATTCCAGCGCTTCGATGGGCGTGTTCAGGGTATTGGTCATGTGCGTGTGGATGGCATCGGCGCCCGCTTTGCCGGGCCGAGCCCCCATGCCGCCGGCGATGGTCTCGTAGTAGGCAAAGGGTCGCTCACGTTCGGGGTCCCAGCCGCCGATGGTGAGATTGTTCATGGTGCCCTGGCTGGCCGCGGGTACTTTGGCGGGCGCGGCCTGTGCCAGCGCCCCCAGTAGCACATCGGTAATGCGCTGCGAGGTCTCCACATTGCCCCCCGCCACCGCCGCCGGTTTGCGAGCATTGACCAGGGTACCGGCGGGGGCGACCACCGTCAGTGGGCGCAGACAACCACTATTAGAGGGGATATCCAGACCGATCAGGCAGCGGAACACGTAATAGGTCGCTGAGAGGGTGATCGCCTCTACGGCGTTGATGCTGCCCCGACATTGAGGCGAAGTGCCGGTAAAATCCACCGTGACCGCGTCACCCTGTACGGTTACGGTTACGGCAATCGTGAGGGGCCCAGAATCGATGCCGTCGCCATCCATGATATCTTGAAAGCGGTACACACCGTCGGGCAGGTGCTCGATCAGGTTGCGGGTCATGCGTTCGGCGTAGTCCAGTAACCCGGCCGCGATGTGCTGTACCTCGGCCAGACCATAACGCTCCACCAGGTCTTGCAGGCGTTGCTCCCCCTTGCGATTAGCGGCCAACTGAGCACGCAGATCCCCGGCTCTTTCTTCGGGCGTGCGCACATTGGCCAGCAGCAATTGCCAGACGGCCTCGTTCATGACGCCCCCCTCGATCAGCTTGATCGGGGGGATGACGATACCCTCCTGATAGAGTTCGGTGGAGAGAGGCATACTGCCGGGGGACATGCCCCCCACATCGGCGTGGTGAGCGCGGTTGGCGCTGAAACCGATCAACTGCTTCTCCACGAAGATCGGCGTGATCAGGGTGATATCGGGCAGGTGAGTGCCGCCACAGTAGGGGTCGTTGAGGAGGACGGCATCGCCGGGCGCGAAGGAAAAAGCCTCGATCGCGGCCTGCACCGACATGGGCATGGCCCCCAAATGGACGGGCATGTGTGCGCCCTGAGCGATCATCTGTCCTTCGGCATCGAACAGCGCACACGAATAGTCGCGTCGCTCCTTGATATTGGGCGAATAGCCGGTACGACGCAGCACCACACCCATCTCGTCGGCAATCGATGCGAAGAGATGTTTGAAAACTTCGAGACGGATGGGATCGGTGGACATGGTAATCGTGGTGTGTGGAACGTTCCGGTCAATCCCACTCAGCCAGGGCGCCAATGGAATGCAAATGGGATTTTTCGTTTAGGCACACTAAGATCGGCTTGGGTGTAAACGTTAACTCCGAGAGTGCGCAATTCGCCATCTGGTACTCTTGCCAGCGGCTGCCATCCTGCCCAACCATGACTGAGAGTGCTGTAGAGATAGCGCCACCATGGCTGACGACCAGCACAGTTTTTCCTGTATTGGTTTGGGCGATGGTCTGCAAGCTGGTTATCAGACGTGTTCCGAATTCAATGGCCGATTCTCCACCTGGAGGTGCGAAATTAGGATCAGCGACGAACTGATCCCAAAGCCGTTTCTCGAAGCGGAGTTCATCGTACGTAAGCCCTTCCCAGTCGCCCAGATGGAATTCAGCCAGGTTCGGGTCACGAAGGGTGGGTGGGTTACCGACGTGGTCTGAGATAATGCGTGCTGTCTCCATTGCTCTACCCAAGGGGCTGGTATAGATCACATCGATTTTGCGAGCTTCGCTTTGTAAACGATTGGCAATTGCTGCAGCTTGGGCGCGGCCACGATCATTGAGATCGCTATCGGTCGAACCTTGCCAGGTGCCCGAGACATTGGCATCGGTTTCACCATGTCTTACAAGCAGTAGTCTGGTCATTGCATTTGATGTTTGAGTCATGCTTTGCATTATGCGAGAGGTATCGACTGCTGGCAAGTTATTTACGCATACTGAAGGGAGGAAATGTGTTATTGCGCATGCAGTTTATAAAAGATTCTTCCGGCATCATCGAAGCAGGGTTAGCCGAAAATGGCATTGCCTGGCCGGCGATCACGGGTATGGAAACTGTTGGCGCCGAACTGGATGCACAGTTCGAGACGAACTCCGTAGTAGAAGAAGTGGCCGAGTCCGCAGCCCTCGAAGAGCAACCGGCAGAAGAATCTGCTCAGGCCATTGCAGAAGTTAGCGAAAGTGCAGACCAGTTCATCGCAGAAGAGTCACAAGTGTCTGCACCGGCAGCAGAAGATGCTAATGAATCAACCCCTAACCGCGTAACATTCACACAGTTGCTCGGGATACGCGTCTACGTGGGTGTGTTCGTCGTTACCCTTCTTCAGACCCTATGTTATAATGCCAGCTTGATCTGAATTCGACCCCACTACCTTACTCGGTGCAGGTTTATTAATATGGATACTACACAACTAGCTCAAATGGTTACCTGGCTCGACGAACAACATCGCCGAGATCGTGCTGAAATCACCAGACTGCAACAACGCCTGGAGTCACAAACAAACGAATTACAGGAACAGGCGCGTCGAATGCAGGAATTAGAGGCCCGGCTCGTCAGTACTCAGACTCAGCTTGGTAGATTCGCCCAGATCGAACAGTCAATCGATAATCTGAAAGCTGAAGTCGTTCACATGTACAATACGCAGGCCGAGGAAGTAACCAAAGGGCAACGCGAGTTGGAACGTGCGCGCATGACCGATCGTGAGACCTTTACACGCAGCGTTACCGAAGTTCGCAAGGAATTACCGAGATTCCGTGTGATCGAAGAGGAACTGGCAGTGCGCAAGGCTGAGGACCAGCGACTAAGCGAGATCGTCATCAATCTGCGTCAAGAGGTTTCGGAAGTCGCTAAGAATATCGATGAGAAAACACGTGGGCTTCCCTTCCTCTCGGAACAACGCAGCCATGATAACAAGCGTATTGCCCAGCTGCAGCAAGAGAATGTAGAATTGTTCAAACGTGTGGAGGAATTCGGCAGCAGGCAGCAGATGTTGGTACAGAAACAACAGAAACTGGAGACGCAGGTTATTGCGCTTCCACCTCTTGTGGATAACATGAAGCGGGGCCAGGAACAATTTATCGAATCTCTGAAACTGGCGGACGCTGATCGCCAACGCCAAATGCGAGACTGGCATCAGGCATTCGAACTCCAAGAACAAATCATAGAAGAACAACGGGAACGCATTCAGGCATACGCCAAAACCAACGAAGAGACCAAGCGTAATATGACCACGGTTGAACAGTTTCAAATGCGCCTCCAGCGTGATCAGGGTCAAGTCGCTGAATTACAACGTCTGGCAGAAGAACGTCAGCGCAAAGAACTGGCGTCGTTCCTATCTGATAACGAAAAACTGTGGAAAAAACAGCTGCTGGAGTGGAATTTCCGCTGGGAGCAGCAAGATAAAGTCAACGCTCGAGTCAGAGAACACTTTCCTAAGATCGACGAGCAGCTTGCCTATTATGAAGAATACTTGCATTTCTTCTGGCGTCATGTCGAGACACAAGGCGGCGCCCAACTGAAAGCGGCGCAGACCTGGTTGAATGATATCCAGAAATTAGCCGCTCAACGTGAGAAAATCCTCAATGCCCACGAAGAAGCCAGCCTGGGACTCACGCAACAATTATAACGTGTGCTGGGTATCAGTTAGTTAGGGCGTCGCATGAAAGTCATTGCCACCGCGGGACATGTCGATCATGGTAAATCTGCACTCGTCAAGGCGCTCTCCGGAATCGATCCCGATCGTTTGCGTGAAGAACAACAACGCGGATTAACCATCGACCTGGGTTTTGCCTGGACAGAGTTGCCCACTGATGAAACGGTAGGGATCATCGATGTTCCCGGCCATATCGATTTCATAAAAAATATGTTGGCCGGGGTGGGGGGTGTCGATGCCGCCCTGTTTATCGTCGCCGCTGATGAAGGTGTGATGCCACAGACCGAAGAACACCTCGCAATCCTCGATCTGCTCGAAGTCCCGCGCGGGGTGGTCGCCCTTACCAAAATCGATCTCATCGATGAGCCAGACTGGTTGGAACTCGTTCAGGAAGAGATACGAGAAACCTTGGCCCATACCTCCCTGGCCGTCGCACCCATTGTGCCTGTCTCGGCACATACCGGCGAGGGCATGCAAGATCTTGTGGCCGCTCTCGGCGATATTTTGGCGTCTGCACCAGAGCGAGATGATCTGGGACGGCCCAGACTCCCTATCGACCGAGTGTTTACTATCTCAGGATTTGGTACGGTGGTGACCGGCACATTGCTCGATGGTAGCTTGCGGGTTGGTGACGAGATCGTGGTCATGCCAGGTGAGCTACCAGGTCGTATTCGAGGTCTGCAAACTCATAAGACCCAGTTCGATATAACCCGGCCTGGATCTCGCGTGGCTGTCAATCTCAGCGGTCTGCATCCCCTTCAGATCGAGCGGGGACAGGTGCTCAGCCTCCCGGGGGTGCTCAAGGGCAGCAAACGTGTGGACGTGCGCCTGCGCGCTTTGGCTAATGCACCCCTGTTGCGTCATAACATGGAAATCACATTCCACAGTGCTGCCGCCGAGGTGATGGGCAGGCTACGCCTTCTGGAGGGTGATGAAATGACTCCCGGAAGCGAGACCTGGGCCCAAGTCGAACTACGTGATCCCGTGGCCGTAGCCCGTGGCGACCGTTACATCATACGTCGCCCTTCGCCCAGCACCACGGTTGGTGGTGGCACAGTCGTCGATCCGACCCCACGACGGAGGCACCGGCGACGGCGTCCCGAACTCTTTGTCCGCTTTGAAACGCTGTTGCAAGGAGATCCCTCCGATCTCTTGGCGGCAATAATCAGCCGTGATGGCCCTCTAGCCGTTGCCAAAGCTCTAAATGCGGTCGACATGCCCCGAGATGAGGCAGAACGAGCACTGGCGATTTTACTCTCAGAGGGCCGCGTCGAACCCCTCGATCCTGCTGCTTCTGCTGGCCCCTTGATCACACCGGCGACGTGGGCGCACTTGAGTGTCGACCTGCAGGCTATCCTTACAAACTATCACGAAATCAATCCCTTACGCCAAGGTATACCACGTGAAGAGGTGAAGAGCCGGCTGCAACCTCGCCAGGGTTGGTCTACAAAGTTATTCAACGCCATACTTGCCCGGGCTGTCTGGGAAGAGACCGTGCGCGAAATTGGCTCCCTTTTGGCTATACCTGACTTCGAAGTTCGGTTTACACCCCAGCAACAGCAGTCGGTCGATCTCCTTTTGGCTGCTTTTCAGCGCAATCCATACAGCCCCCCCAGCGTCAAACAGTCGTTGAAAATGGTCGATGAGGCAGTGTTCAATGCGCTGTTGGAGCAACAGCGCCTGGTTCGTGTAGCGGCTGACGTCGTTTTCGAGCGAAGCGCCTTCGAGCAAATGGTCGACATCATCCGAGATCATATCCAAACGGTCGGACAGATCACCGTGGCCGAGTGCAGAGATCTGTTCGACACCAGTAGGAAATATACCCTGGCTTTGTTGGAGTATCTCGACCAGCAACGTGTGACTCGGCGAGAAGGTGATGCAAGGGTTTTAAGATAGAGGTGGAGATTCTTGGTCTCGCTACCGCTTATAAAAAGGACACGGATAAAATCGATCTGGCAAGTCGATAACACGCCAGGCAGTTTTTACCCGTGTCCAGGAAGCTGTTTGTTATTTTGTAGGTCTAGGGTATTGGTCTAAAGAAGCATACCTGCCGGATCAGAACGCCAGGAGCCGAGCACCTTCATGTAATTGGCCCTTTCAAAGGCAGCGGGCTCGTTCACATACTGCTGGCTCATACTGCCCTGCATCTGCTCAATCGACTCGTATTCGTGGTCTTCCATCCACACTTCCAAACCTTGTAGCATGGTTGTAACATAACGGTAGCCATGTTCGAGCAAGGCCGATGCTACCATAACGATATCGGCGCCGGCCATCATGCACTTGAGTACATCGGTATGGGTGTGTACGCCACTGGTGATGGCAAAATCGGTCTGGACACGCCCGTACAGAATCGACACCCAGCGCAGCGGCAAACGCAGTGCATAAGGATTACTCAGTACGAGATGCGGGACGACCTCCAGCTGTTCGAGATCAAAATCAGGCTGGTAGAAGCGGTTGAAGAGAACCAGAGCATCGGCGCCTGCAGCGGCAAATCTGTACGCCATATTGGCTGTCGAACTGAAATAGGGGCCCAGCTTGACCGCAACCGGGATGTTGACAGTCGCCTTCACATCTTTGACGACGTTGACATACATCTCTTCCACCGCCGCGCCCGTCATTGCCGGGGCGGTAGGGACGTCGTAGATGCTGAGTCCCAAAGCATCGGCGCCGGCATCTTCGATTTTTTTAGCATACTGGATCCAGCCGCCGGTGGAAACACCATTCAGGCTACCGATGATGGGGATATCTACAGCCTCTTGGGCTTTGCGAATGAGATTGAGATAGTCGTCGGGGCCCACGTTATAGCTGGTTTGGTCGGGGAAATAACTGAGGGCTTCGCCAAAGCTCTCGGTGCCATAGGTAAGATAGTGATCGAGCTGATGGCTCTCGCTGTTGATCTGCTCTTCGAAGAGGGAGTACATGACCACGGCCGAGGCGCCTACATCTTCCATTCGTTTGATCCCTTCCAGATTCTTGGACAAGGGGGAAGCTGCGGGCACAATGGGATTTTTCAGGGTCATACCCATGTAAGTGGTTGTTAGATCCATATCGAATCATCCTTATGTGTAGCAGACAGCAGGTGGCGGAAGATTATCTACCACTTGCTATCCGCAAACTTGTGAATTCAGGCTTTTTTAGCCGCCAGTTGTTCATATTTTTGCCAATGCTCGTTGACGGCTTCCTGGGCTTCGGCGAAGAGTTTTTCGGCGGACGCGGGGTTGCTTTGCATGAGCATGCGATACCGTGTCTCATTTAGGATATAGTCGCTCAATGGCAATTTAGGCGCACGAGAGTCGAGCTGTAATGGATTCTTTTCCTCCTCTTTGAGGCGAGGGTCGAATCGGTACAGAAGCCAGTATCCAGTCTGCACAGCCAACTTCTGCTGTTCCATGCCCTTGGTCATGTTAATGCCATGGGCAATACAATGACTGTAGGCAATGATGAGAGAGGGGCCATCGTAAGCCTCCGCTTCCAGGATAGCCTTGACGGTTTGTGTATCATTGGCGCCCATAGCGATCTGTGCCACGTAGACATCGCCATAGGTTTGCGCCATCATGCCAAGGTCCTTCTTGATGGTAGGCTTACCACCGGCGGCGAATTTCGCCACAGCGCCCAAGGGGGTCGCTTTCGAAGCCTGACCACCTGTGTTGGAGTAGACTTCGGTGTCCATAACGAGCACGTTGACGTTGCGTCCGCTGGCCAGCACGTGATCCAGGCCGCCGTAACCGATGTCATAAGCCCAACCATCGCCACCGAATATCCAGACCGATTTCTTGACGAGTACATCGGCCAGGCCAACCAGATCTTTCGCCTGGGATGTATCGACATCGGCTAACTTCACTCTGAGTTCTTCCACGCTGCGGCGTTGTGCTTCGATTCCCGCTTCACCGCTTTGGTCAGCGCTAAGCAGGCTGTCGGCTAATTCATCGCCGATGAGGCCACGCATACGTGCGACCAGTTCCTTGGCGTATTCGTTCTGTTTGTCCAGCGTCAGGCGCATGCCGATACCGAATTCGGCATTGTCTTCGAAGAGCGAATTGCTCCACGCTGGCCCTCTACCTTGTTTGTCTTGTGCATAGGGCGTCGTAGGCAGGTTGCCGCCGTAAATACTCGAGCATCCGGTAGCGTTGGCAATGATCATACGGTTACCAAAGAGCTGGCTCACCAGTTTGATGTAGGGGGTTTCGCCACAACCTGCACAAGCACCAGAGAACTCAAACAAGGGCTGCAACAGTTGCACGTTCTTGACATTGTTGTAAGTGAAGCCGTTCGAGCGTGGCACTTCGGGGAGATCGAGGAAGTAATCCCAGTATTTTCTGCCATTCTCACGTAAAGGCAACTGCTCCGCCATGTTGATTGCTTTAAGTCCGACCTGGCGTTTGTTCTTGGCAGGACAGACCTCGACACACAGTGTGCAACCCGTGCAGTCTTCTACGGCCACCTGCAAAGTAAAGAGTTTATTCTTATGTTCTTTGAAGCGCGATTTCGCTGTGAGGAATCCTTCAGGGGCGTCTACTGCTTGTGCTTCGTCGATTAGTTTGCTGCGCAAGACAGCGTGCGGGCAGACGAGCACACATTTGCCGCATTGGATACAGACATCGGGGTCCCAGATCGGCGCTTCCAGCGAGATATTTCGCTTTTCCCATTGGGTGGTGGCAGTGGGATAGGTGCCATCGATGGGCATGGCGCTGACAGGGAGAAGATCGCCGCGCCCAGCAATAATCTCAGCAGTGATTTCCTGTACGAAGGGCGGTGCTTCGGCAGGTACAGTTGGCGGCATCTCAATGCTGCTTGACGCCAAAGCTGGCACTTCGATCAGGTACATGTTGTCGACCGCGGCATCCACTGCATCGTAGTTTTTCTGTACCACCGCTTCACCACGCTTTCCATAAGTTTTCTTGATAGCGTATTTAATCTGGGCGATGGCTTCATCCGCAGGCAAGACGCCACTGATGGCAAAGAAACATGTCTGCATGATCGTGTTGATACGCACACCCATGCCCGTTTTCTTAGCTACCGAGTAGGCATCGATTACGTAGAATTTAAGGCTCTTGTCGATGATCTGCTGTTGAACCGCCTGGGGCAGTTTGTCCCAAACTTCGTCCGTGGCGAAAGGCGCATTCAGCAATAAGGTCGCTCCTTCTGCCGCGTCTCCAAGCACATCATAACGTTCCAGGAATCCAAACTGATGTACGGCAATGAAGTTGGCTTTGGTGATATTCGTGACCAATTCAAGACAGCTGATCGGCCTCACTGCGCCCAGCTCGGCGCGAGCCCAGGCCTG
>PIVW01001538.1 GCA_003353825.1 Chloroflexota bacterium | reverse complement strand
CGGGCCCGGCCTAGGGAATTTATACGGGCCAGCCTCCTGACGAGCGTCCTCATCTTGTCAACAAGCGTCCAACTGTTCTTGTCGGCGTAGCCGATCTGCGAGGCAATCAGATCAAGCAGCTCATAAATCGATCCGGTTTCAATCACCAGCGTGCCGTTCATGTAGGCTTCGCCGGCATACAGATCGGGATAGACGATAAGTTTCCAGTAAAGTGACCGGCTAGCGAGGCGGACCTTAATTTCAGATCCGCTTCCATCCCCGAACGAATGGGCGTTGCCCCTAACGTCGATGATCGTCAGGGAGCCTTTTGAGATTGTACGACCCAGATGTCGGCGAAGAAGGAAAAACATGCCCAATTCCTCCTGATCCCCCGAAACTCTACCAAGGGTTGCCGGGTGATCAGATGTTCAACTCTAGGTGCTATAACCTATTGAGGGGCACTAGTCCACTGATTCAGCTTATCTGCGGGTACAGATGTGCGAGTTTGATGCGTGCATCATCAGTTGAGAAGCGCCAACTTACCTTTGCACTGGCGCTGTTGCGATGTTTTGTCCAGGC
>PIVW01000208.1 GCA_003353825.1 Chloroflexota bacterium | reverse complement strand
CAAGTAGCAGGTCGCAGGTACAACTTCGCTTGCAGACAAGGTTGAACTTGCCACTTGCAACGTGCCACTTGCCACACACATCGACAAAAAACTGTCGATGATTTTGCGTAAGCGCCTAAAGGAATGTGGCTCTTTTCGAACTCAACGGGCGGGCTTGACAGCTTGCCCAAACGCAACACATGTTTTTCGAAAACCTCCCGATATCCAGTTGAGTTACGAGTATTTGTGAGGATGACGTTATTTGATAATGGAGACTATTTGATGGTTAATCTATATGCTTTGAATCAACCAGGATCGCTAACGTTCGGGGGGGCTGTGGCAGTGGCCGGTGTTTTGGAACAATTGTCAGATATGTCAGTATATGAATCGTCGTTAGCGGTAGAACATCATGCGTTTTTCGGGCTGGGACGGCAAGGTCTCGAAAAATACCTGTTGCTTTTGTACCAAAATGCCCCGATTGCCGACAGTTTTGAAGGTGAGACCATGTCAATAATGATAGATGATGCAGATCTCACGTTTAAGATCTGCCCCACCCATGCTGGCAATGTCCAAGCGTTACACCAGGCTCTACCCTACACCAAACCTCGGACCTTGGGTCTGGCAACCTCGGCTGGGTGTGGTGATCGCTTGGGGCTGGCCACACCAGGACACATCCGGTCTGCGCGTGACACCGGCCTCGCCCCCATCTTCGCCCAGCAATCCATGCGCGAGAACGCCCGTACTTTCCGCACAGCTCAGGAAGTGATCGACGATGCCACCTGGGGGGTGTTTCAGGAAGGCTGGCGCCAGGGCCATGGCGCTGATGCCGACCATCTTAAATCACCCGAGCATATCGATATCTGTGTGGCGGCTGGATACACTTTCTTTACCATCGATCCGGGCGATCATGTCAACAACGAGGCGCACACGGCCCCGGCTGCCCGACTTGAGGAGATTGTAGCAGCGTTACCTTGGGATGCTCTGGAGATTACCCCTCAAGAATTGAGCGGCCGTTATCTGGATAAAACCTTTGATCTCGGCGATGGCGTGGTGCTTGTTTTCGACCATGAGACGTTGGCCCGGGCTGCGGGCAAGTATGGCCGGGCGATCGCTCATACGGCGATGATGTATCGCCACCTGGCCGGACAGACCGAGAACTTCGAGCTAGAGATGTCGGTGGATGAGACAGAAACGGTGACTTCGGCTGAGGAACATTTCTTTGTGGCAAGTGAACTAAAACGGCTGGGGGTTGAATGGGTGAGTCTGGCGCCGAGGTATGTGGGCGATTTCGAGAAGGGGGTCGACTATATCGGCGATCTCGAAGCGTTTGAAGCCTCCTTCGCTGTACACGCTACCATCGCTCGCAACGTGGGACCTTACAAACTCAGTTTGCATTCGGGGTCCGACAAATTTAGTATCTACCCCATTGCCGCCAGGGTGGCTGATGGCCTGGTCCATCTCAAGACCGCCGGCACCAGTTATCTGGAGGCATTACGGGCGATAACCGAGGTCAAACCCGAGCTTTTCCGACAGATCCTTAACCTTTCGATTGCACGTTATCCCGAGGAACGGGCGACGTACCATGTTTCGGGTGAGCTGGCCAGCGTGCCAGACCCTGACAGCCTGGCTGATTCCGAGCTGGCCGGTTTACTTGATCAGTTCGATGCCCGGCAGGTGTTGCACGTCACCTACGGCTCGGCGCTGGACGCCTATGGCGCCGAGTTGCTGATGACGCTTAGGGAGAATGAAGAGACTTATTACGATGTGCTGGAAAGGCATTTTGACAAGCATTTGCTGCCGTTTACACGTGTTGCGTAGTGCGTGTTGCGTTTTACGTTGCCGCCAATTACAATGCGTCTCCCGTTAAGTTAGCAGGAAACGAGTAGACAAGTAATAAGTAACCACCCTCCAATCAACCAATCTTCAATCCCCCGAACCATAAGGATAACAAGATGGCCAAAGTAGAAATCGATCCCGGCATTTGCGGTTTGCCCACCACGGTGCGCGCTACCCTGGTTGATGGCGCCTACAACTGCCAGCTTCACATCGATAGCGAGTGTGCGGCTATTCGCAAGATGGCGGCCGATCTGGAGGAGGTGGATGCCTTTCAGGAGATCGCCTTGCGGCGGGGCGATGGGCCATTGACGTTGAGCAAAGGGCGGGAATATTGCTCTCATTCGGCCTGCCCTGTGCCGGTGGGGATCATCAAAGCGGTGGAGGTTGCGACGGGATTGGCCTTGCCCTCAGATGTGAGTATGAAGATTTCGAAAGAGGATGATTGAGACAGCCAACGAATCTATATGAATAACCTCCAATCCACCATCGATCGCATCCGCATTGAATTCGATATCAAGAACAGCGCCCGGGATCAGGCTCTCAAACGCTCGCGCGAACTGATCCGCTACTGCTCACTTAGCATTCGCGCCAGCCACCGCCACGATTTTAAGGAAGCGGTAGGCCTTCTTGAGCAAGCCCGTACCCTCGCCGGAGAGATGACCACCGACCTGCAGCCCTATCCCGATCTTTATCATGCCGGTTACACGCGTGATTCACTCAAAGAACTGGCCGAAGCCCACATCGTCTACGCGCTCATCCACCACGACCCCCTGCCCGAACCCGACGAACTTGATATTCCTTACAGCGCCTACCTTGGCGGTTTGGCCGAAGCCGTGGGTGAGATGCGCCGCTTCTCCCTCGATCTGATGCGCCAAGACAATTTAGAAGAAGCAGAGGCGCTCTTCCTCACTATGGATGAGATCTACAGCGTTCTGGTCACCATCGATTTTCCCGACGCCATCACCGCTGGCCTGCGTCGCCAGACCGACATGGTACGAGGCGTCACCGAACGCACACGCGGCGATCTCACCGTAGCCATGCGCCAACGTAAACTGGAACGAGCATTGCGGAACCTTGAAGAACGCGTGCAATAACGAAGCAAGGCACTCGTGTTGCGTATTGCGTGTTGCGTGTTGCCATGTGCGTAACATGTAAGTTGTCAGCGGCCACGCGACCACCTAGCTAACACTACCCTTGGCACGGTGGCACGGTGACATGGTGCGACCAACTGTACATAATTCGAATCTGGGAATAAACAACCAAGCGACTACCCGATCACCCGACCAAGCGACTACCCGACCAAGCGACCACCAGACCAAACGACCACCCGACCACCCGACCACCCGACTATGTCCTCTACCATACGCGCTAGCGAAATCGGCCAGTGGGTCTATTGTCATCGAGCCTGGTGGCTAGCACGCCAGGGCCATCGCAACCGCAATGTGGCTGCATTGAAGGCCGGTAGCGTTGCGCACGAACAGCATGCCCGTCAGGTCGCCGGAGCCCATCGTACGCGTACGCTGGCCTTGGCGACATTGGCGTTAGGCCTTATCATTCTGGTAATTGCATCACTTTCCATGGCATTCTAACGCGCAATGAATCTCGATTCTCGGGATACTTCCCCCGATACCATTTCCGATCGTCCTCTGTGTCTCGTTATCGCCGTCGTGCTACTGGCCGTGTTGGCTTGGGCTGGCAGCCTATTTGTAGGTACCGATGTCGAGAGCAGCGCTGGCACGGCCACGCCCACCAAAACCCCATCGCTCGCCGAAGTGGCTGACTCCTCGAACCATCCACCGCTCTCGGGGGGCGCCTTGCTGCCGACCCTCACGCCGGTGCCTACCGCGACGCAACTTCCGCCCGAGATACCTGTTCCAGACGCCACCAGCGAAGTCGTAGACGATTCTGTCCCCGAGTCCTGGGTAGTCGAGCTAGCACAGGCGCGCGGGCTCAATCCCCTTGGCCGGTACATTGTCATCGACCAAGACAACCAACTCATGCACGTCATTGATGAAGGGCGCCTGACAAAGTTACTGGATGTGACCACAGGCGATCCCCGTTATGGCTGGGACACTCCAGCCTGGTTTGGGGTGATCGGTGAGTATTGGGGCACTTTTCGCGGGCGCGGGGGCGTCACGGCGGATGAGGGCTGGTGGCTTTTCGAGCGTGGCGGAAATTTCCTTATCCATGGCCTGCCCTACACCCTCGATGCTGCCGGCAACAAGCACTATAAAGGGGAAGATTATCTCGGCGAATTACCAGCCTCCAGCGGCTGTATTCGATTGTCGCCAGATAACGCACAATGGTTTTCCGACTGGCAGCCGGCCGGCACACCGATCATCATCCTGCCTCTGGCAAACGACTAAACTTGCTGTCACCGTCGAAAAGCAAATGAACACGAAATCTATCTCGGTCGGTGTCAACGGAATATGGCTCTTTCGGAATTTATGGATGAGTCCACTGAAATAAGCCTATTAACCGCAAAGGACGCAGAGGAAAACATAGGGTTTCACGAGGAAAAGCGCGTCAAAACCCCACGATTTTTGCTGTTATTATGCTATCCCCTTCTTGAAAGGAGCGTTCCGTGCGGGAGTTCTTTTGCCTTTTACACTTTACACTTTACACTTTGCTTTTTGATTTCATATGCCAATTCTTCTATTATTAGCCTGTCTGTTTATCGTTCTGGCCGTGTGGCTATTGTTAAGGTCAGGGCAGCAATGGCGCCAGACGGGGCTACCGTCGGGCGAAGTGATCTATGTGGATACAGGTAATTGGCGGCGTAATGATAAACCACTATACTCTGGTCGCTACCAACTCACCGGCAAACCTGACTACCTGATCGAGACCAAAAAGGAACTCATCCCCGTCGAAGTGAAATCCACCCATCTCAAAGGCGATGATCCCTACCTTTCGCATAAACTGCAATTAGCTGCATACTGCTTGTTGGTCGAAGATGTGTTGGGCGTTCGGCCTTCACACGGCATCCTCAAATACAGCAATACGACCATGCGTCTGCCCTTTAGCGATGGTCTACGCGCAGAATTACTCGACACTTTGGCAGCCATGCGCGCGGCCCAACCGCAGCGCAAGGTTACGCGCAGTCACGAAGATGTTGCCAGATGCGTTCATTGTGGTTATCTTCAAGCCTGCGGCGACAGCGCCCTTGTCTAATCGCCATACGATTTACACTATCAGTTCACCGCACCCTGCAAACAAAAAATAACATGCGCTTCCAAACCCTCAAAGGCTTCAACGATATACTCCCCGAAGACTACCGCTACTGGCGTCCTGTACTGGCCAAAGCCACCGAACTATCTGATCGCTTCGGCTACGAACAGGTAAATCCTCCGATTCTTGAGGAGACCCGCCTTTTTATGCGCGGCCTGCAAGAGGGATCGGCCGTCGTGTTCGATAAAGAGTTGTATAGCTTCGCCGATCACGACGACACCAACATCAGCTTGCGACCCGAATTCACAGCTGGTGTTATGCGCCTGTATGTGGAACATGGCATGCACACACGGTCTAAACCGGTGAAACTGTTCGCCATCGGCCCCCTCTTTCGCCACGAAAAACCGCAGGCCGGCCGCTTCCGCCAGCACGTACAGTTCAATGTCGAATTACTGGGCGAAGTGGATGCCGCTGCAGATCTGGAGATCATGCAATTGGCCTACAGCTTGTATGACGAGCTTGGTTTCCCTGGCTTGACATTTCAACTCAACTCGATTGGCTGCCCACAATGCCGTCCCGCCTACATCGAGAAATTGGTCGCATACTTCGAGACCTATCGAGACCAGCTTCCGGAGGTCGATCAACGGCGCTTAAGGGTCAATCCCCTGCGCGTGTTGGATTCCAAGGAAAAGGCCACCAAGGCGCTCCTGGCAGAAGCCCCACGCAGTATCGATCACCTATGTGATGAATGTGCCGAGCATTTTAGCACATTGATCAGTTATCTGGATGCGCTTGCACTACCTTATATCGTCAATCCCAACCTGGTGAGGGGCTTCGATTACTACGTGCGTACCGTGTTCGAGGTGTGGGGTGAGGCCTTGGGCGCACAAAACGCTTTGTGTGGTGGTGGACGCTATGATGGACTTGTCAAGTCGGTGGGCGGTCCCAGCACGCCGGGTGTTGGCGTAGGTATCGGTATCGAGCGCATCGTCCTCAGCCTGCGCGCGCAGGGCGCCGAACCTACAGCACTGGCCCAACCACAGGTCATGGTTCTCCACCGGGGTACTGTGGCGAAAACCGCTGCCATCCGCCTGTTGAGTCAGCTTCGTCAGGCCAGAATCTCTGCGGTCCTGGCGTTTGGCTCGCGTAGCCTCAAGTCACAACTAAAAAGCGCAAACCGCGCCGGCGTGCGCTATGCCATCATCATTGGCGAAGATGAACTGGCTCGCAATGCCGTCGTTGTGCGTGACATGGGCAACAGCGAGCAGATAGAAGTTGCAAACGACCAGGTGGTTAGCTGGATTACACAAAGCAACGAATGAGATCGTGCATCACATGGCGTTTCAGCGTGATTTCTGCTACGATGGTTGGAAAGACGCTCTAGTGCATGGTAGTGCTTTATGTCTGAGAACAGTGTAATAAGTGGTGTTCTGCACGGCTTCCCCCAAGCACGCTTGATATTGCGTTCAGCAGACTTATCTGATCAAATCATAACAGACGAGTCCGGTGCTTTTCAGTTCAGCGCTTTACCGGCAGGACTCTATCGCCTCTCTGCACCTGAGATCGGGCTCGTACAAACCGGCCTCGAACTCGACGGCAGCAATCATGTGCGCGTCGATCTCGGCGAGGTCGAGCAGCAAACGCTGCAGGAACAGCAGGATCAGGTCAGGTCGCAATCATCGTCGCAAGTCGGTTGGGATATCGATATCAGTGAGGTCGGGCGCTCATCGGGCTTCGGCATCATTCGTGTCATAGTCGAAGGTGTACTTGATCTACCGGTTCAGATTTCGGCTTCGAATTGGTCTGGGTTTGCCCGGCACACCGGCAGCAAGACAGAATATGGCCCTTACGCTCTGGAATTCGCACCCTTAGGCGCCGGCATCTACATCGTTGCCCCGGCCGGCCTTGGCGTCACTGCCGAAATCGATATCAACGTTGACCAGATCCTTCTGGTATCTTTCACGCCTTCGGAATCTGACGATGACGAACCGGAACCAGGGCAGCCGGCCGAAAGCGTGGTTCGTGGCCAGGTGATCAATGGCGCCGGTTTGACAATCTATATCCAGGGTCCGGCTGGGGAACGATCCACGGTGATAAGTGGCGATGAAACCTATCAATTTAGGCAGTTACTATCGGGCATTTACTCGGTCTACATCCCCAATACAGAGGCCCTACACGGCGACCTGGAGATGGATGGAAGTAACCAACGCATTGTCGATTTTTCACTGCCCGACGAGGGGAATCCCTCGCGCAGCTCGATTTCGGGCAGCGTCAGCAATGGCGCCGGATTGAGCATCGTTTTGAGCGGCTCCGAAGGTGAACAGATCCAGACTATCGGGCAGGACGAGGGCTACCGGTTCGAGAACCTACCGGCAGGTGTTTATGGCTTGCGCGTGCTCGATACAGATGCCCAGCGTAGCGGCCTGGAGATGGATGGCCTCAATCAGCGGCGCGCTAATTTCAAGTTGATGACAGACGCTCAGACCGATAACATCATTTTTGGCTCGGTGCCAGGTGGCGCCGGTCTGGAGGTGTTATTACAGGGGCCTGGCGGATTGGATATGCTGGAAACGCTCGATGAATTGGAGAAATTCGGCTTTATCGATCTTCCTGCCGGTTCCTACATCATCACCGTTTTTGGACCCCAAGGTGATGTCAGCGAAACCGTTGAGTTGGATGGCGCCAACCAGGCAGAAGTCATTTTGGAACTGCCACACACACCGAGTACAGGACGTGGCTACACCATCGAAGATGGGGGCGTTGGCCCAGGTTATGGCGTCGTGCGGGTACGGATCGAGAGAGGAACTGGGCTGGGCGTACACCTCTGGACACATGGTTGGCAGGGGATGGTACGGCATATCGGCGAAAGAGCGGAGCTAGGCGAATTCATATGCGAGTTCGCACCCTTGGGTGGTGGCAGTTATTTTGTCGAGCCCCAAGGGGCAGAAGTTCGCGCTGAGGTGCAGATCGATGGATCTCGTATCATGTGGGTGATTTTCGAACCTGCCGACCCAACCGATCCCTCCGATCCAAATGAACCGCCCATCGAAAAAACCATTGATATCTGTCTGTGGGTGGGTGCGTTGCCTGCCGATCTGACTACCTTTCTCGCTGTTCTAAACTATGCCAGTCGCTTTCAGCCCGCCATCGTCTCGTCGTTGGCAGAAGCACTACAAGCGCGGACAGCTATTTTGCTTGGCAGCATCCTCACGATCCCGGAAGCAGATGAAGCAAAGCTTGTGGATAGCGGTTCGCAGGTTGTGCGCATCCATCCCCAGCGCGCCGCCGCCGCCTTTCAGCAGTATGTTGATGACGATAGCCCTTTCTAGGACGTGTTGGCATTTCGGCGGCTTGCTAGTTATAGTCGCAAACGACGACTGATCCAGGTCTACCGGTACTTGGTCTACAGACACATGATCATTCAAATCTTGGATAGATTGAATCCATTATATTCACCTCAGAATCGACCACTTTATGTATATCGGCATCCTCCATCATCCCAAAATACCTGAATCTTATGCACTGGCCGCTGACATCGAGACGTGGCTGAAGGGCCAGGGAGCCCGCTCCTGGATCGATTCCAGTTGGCGTTCAGAGCGCATGGCCGAACATCTGGATGAATTCGATTTTCTGATCACGTTGGGGGGCGACGGCACCCTATTGCGCGCAGGTCGTCTCACAGCCAGTCGTGACATTCCCATCCTGGGCATAAACCTGGGCCGGCTTGGGTTTTTGGCTGAAGTTCAACCCCAGGCATGGCGAGAACTGATGCCACGTGTCCTGGCCGGCGATTACTGGATCGAGCGGCGCCTGATGTTAACGGCCGAGAGCTGGCGCAACGGCGAATTGATCGCCAGTGGTTTGGAGGCATTGAACGATGTCGTCGTCAGTCGCGGTAGTCTTGCCCGGATTATCCGCATCAGCGCCGAAATCAACGATAGCTATCTCACCACTTTTGTGGCCGATGGTGTGATCGTCAGTACGCCCACCGGCTCCACCGCATACGCTCTGGCAGCGGGTGGCCCCATCCTGCCCCCCGAATTGCGCAATATCCTACTCCTGCCTTTGGCTCCTCACCTCAGCCTGTCTCGACCTCTCGTGCTGGACCGGGGGACGGTGGTCACTCTTGTCGTTCACACAGATCACGCCGCCATCCTCACTGTGGATGGGCAGTTCCTGATCGATCTGGGGGATGGTGATAGAGTAGTGATCGCGTCAAGCCCCCATCGCGCCAGCTTTATACGTTTACATGCCCGTAGCTATTTCTATCGCACACTCATGGAACGACTCAAATGGACGTTGTAAGTGAGGATACGTTGATATTGTTAATTGTTAATTGTTAATTGTTAATTGTCAATTGTTAATTGTTAATTGTTAATTGTTAATTGTTAATTGTTAATTGTTAATTGTTAATTGTTAATTGTTAATTGTTAATTGTTAATTGTTAATTGTTAATTGTTAATTGT
>PIVW01000760.1 GCA_003353825.1 Chloroflexota bacterium | reverse complement strand
ATTCCGACGGCGGCGCGATCTATAACGAAGGTGAGAATGCGACCATCACGAATTGCACCTTTTCCGGAAACACTGCAGGAGACTGGGGCGGCGCGATCATAAACTATGGGGATGCGACCATCACCAGCTGCACCTTTTCCGGAAACACTGCAAAAATCGGCGGCGCGATCTATAACTATGGTGAGAATGCGACCATCACGAATTGCACTTTTTCCGGAAACACTGCAGTGGACGGCGAGTACGAGGAGGACGGCGATGGCGGCGCGATCTATAACGAGAGTGAGAATGCGACCATCACCAACTGCACCTTCTCCGGAAACACTGCAGATTCTAACGGCGGCGCGATCAAAACTTATAAGGACTCGATTACGATCATCACCAACTGCACCTTTTCCGGAAACACTACACTGGAAACCGGGGAGGACGGCGATGGCGGCGCGATCGAAAACAATGGGAAGGTGACCATCACGAATTGCATTTTTCCCGGAAACACTGCTTACAACGGCGGCGGCGCGATCATGAACAATGAAGAGGCGGCCATCACCAACTGCACCTTCTCCGGAAACACTGGATACTATGGCGGAGCGATCAATAGCAGAGGGAATACCAGGATCATCAACTGTATTCTCTGGGACGATGGGTTCGAGGAGATTTATAACGAAAGTGGTAGCACCCTAACCATCGGCTACAGCGCAATCCAGGGCGGCGTAGAAGGTATTTATGGTGTAGGAACCGTTGCGGACAGTGGCGGCAATATCGGCGCTGATCCGCTTTTTTTCGACCAGGTCGACTACCACCTCCAGGCCGGATCTCCCTGTATCGATGCAGGTACCTCAACTGGTGCTCCCGATCATGACATAGATGGCGAACCCAGACCCCAGGAGTCCCCAGTGGACATGGGAGCCGATGAATTCTACGATTCGGATGGCGATGAGATCCCCGACTACTGGGAGGTGGTCCACGGATTAGATCCGTCATCAGATAATGGAAGCGATGATCCAGATGGCGACGGACTAATCAATCAGGACGAATATCAGAACAACACACATCCCTTCAACCCCGATACGGACGGGGATGGCCTCAGCGATGGAGACGAATTCCATACCCACGGCACTGATCCTGCAAACTCTGACACGGACGGTGACCGTCTTGACGATGGTCATGAGATTACTGTTGGCAAAAACCCATTAGACATTTCTGATGGCGCTATCATACGTGTGACGGACAATGAGAATATCTCTGATCAGCCCGATGTGGCCGTGGATTCTGGCGGCAACATCCATGTGGTTTGGAGTGATGATCGCCATGACGGCTCTGGCGACGATAGGTTTTACGGGGAGATCTATTACAAGATGCTCGACGAGCAGGGAAATACCCTCGTCGACGTCACCATGATTACAACGGCGGACGATAATGACTCCGAGCGGCCCGTTGTGGCCATTGACTCTCAGGATCGGGTCTACGTAGTCTGGCACGACAGGCGTGAGGGTGCCCTACGAGTTTTTCTCTGCCGACTTGATCCTTCCCAGGACGATAAGGACGGCAGCCCTGCTGATCCGGCTGGTATAAAGACTTTGGATGATCTGAAAGTCTCATCTGCTGCCAGCGACTCCCAGCAGACCCCCAGGCTGGTAATCGATGCCGCAGACAACCTGCATATCGTCTGGGAAGACTATGCACTCAAATACCGGAAGCTGGACGCAGACGGCAATGAACTGGTACCTGAAAAAGGGCTGGGACCCAGATCGCAGCTCTCCGTCCCCGATCTGGCCATAGGTCCCGCCGGCAACGTACACATCTGTTGGAATACCTTTTATTACTCTAACTATGAAATCTACTACACACTGCTTGACGGCTCTAACGGTGACACCCTTATCGGAGCCACCCGGATGACCGATGATGACGGATACAGATCCAGGCGCCAGTCCATCAGCGTGGATAGCACAGGCAGGGCCTATATCGTGTGGCAGGACAAACGTGCCGGGGCCTCTGGCGGCCAGGCAGAGATTTACTTCATGCAGATCGATCCTTCCTTGAACACCAACCCGGAAGGCGAACCGGCTGATCCGGCGGCAATCAAGACCATTGATGATAAAGCCCTTACAGCAGATGACGACACTAAATCTTTTCTGCCCTTCTCCAGGATAGATCCCTCCGGCAACATCCACGTCACCTGGCATGAGGGTTTCAAGCGCAACCTGCATCACATGGTGGTGAACCAGCAAGGCCAGGTGGTGATTAACTCAGGCCGGTTGAGCGCATCAGCCTACCCCGAGAAGTATGGCTGGACCAATGCAC
>PIVW01000759.1 GCA_003353825.1 Chloroflexota bacterium | reverse complement strand
ATTGCTCTTGCGGGTTCATGATGACCTCTCTGATGATGTGGCGATTTTCAGAAAGGTTTGCTCATGAACCCGTTTCCGTCAAGTTTCGTCATACTCCCAGTTCAACTGCGGTGCTACCGATTGATCAAGCGGGTCAATCAATTGGGATTCTTTTTGATACGACTCCCGCTTACTTAACCCCAAAAGAGATGCAGGAACTTGTGGAGTGGACGCAGCAGAAGACTCAAAACCGATCCCATCACCCGCTGCTCATTATTGCTAGTTTCCTTGTGCAATTCTTACAGATTCACCCATTCCAAGATGGTAACGGCCGTCTTTCTAGAATCCTTACCAATTTGCTGTTGCTCCAGGCTGGCTATTCCTACATACCCTACATTTCCCACGAAAAACTAATCGAAGCCAACAAGGCTGACTACTATATGGCTCTACGGAGGAGTCAGAGGAGCTTCAAAACAGAAAACGAGACCATAATCCCTTGGCTTACATTCTTTTTCGGCATCATACACGAACAGGCCCGTCTAGCCATTGAGCTTTTGGCAGCAGATAACTTTGAGATATTGCTTTCACCTACACAACTAAAGGTGTGGGAATACATGCTAACGGTAGATGAAGTTCCCCCAAGAGAATTATCGGAAAAACTTGGCATTCCCCGTTCCACCATCAATCAGGTCTTGAACAAACTCATGGGATTGGATAAAGTAGAGCGGATCGGACTAGGCAGAAGTACAAGATACAGGGCCAAGGCTCAAAGTCCACAGTAGCGGAGAAAGCCGAACAGCTCTCAGGACTTGATAGATGTTGCTATCATCCATCGTTGTCCGTCAGAATGAACCCTGTTTCTGCAAAGGGCCTCCTGTTTACGCTGGCCCCTACCCCGCGTCCTAGCTTGCCAACGGCAACGAGAAGTAAAATACCGTCCCCTGCCCCGGTTCACTCTCGAGCCACACATCACCCTGGTGGGCCTGCACAATCGCCTTGACCAAAAAGAGACCCAGCCCAACACCCTGTGTGCTGCGCCGTAAACTGGAATCGATGCGATAAAAGCGTTCGAACACCGAATCCTGTTCGTCTAAGGGGATGCCGATGCCCTGATCCGCAACATAGGCGATGACTCGATCATCCTCTTGCCACCCCCCTACCCGGATCGCTCCACCTTCAGGTGAGTATTTGATAGCGTTACTGATGAGGTTATCGAAAACCTGGCGCATGCGACGATTGTCGGCCGGGACAAATGGCAGATCATCGGCAAAATCGAACTCGAAGTGGTGGTTGCTCGTCTGAGTCTGAATGCGCTCGCTTGAGGTTCTGGCAACTTGCGCCACTGAGATATCGCTGAGGTCCAGGTCCAGGG
This sequence comes from Chloroflexota bacterium, assembly GCA_003353825.1. The sequence continues at coordinate 948 of PIVW01000759.1, read as the reverse complement.
CGCCCGCTTGAATACGAGATGCATCCAGCAGGTTGTTGATCAGGTGGTTGAGGCGGTCACTCTCCTCTTCGATAACCTGGCCGATCTCTCTCACGGTTGCACTCTCCCAGTCCGCATCCTCGCGCGTAAGCGTGCTGGCATAGCCTTTGATCAGGCTCACGGGTGTTTTCAGTTCGTGTGAGATAACGGAGATAAAGGTCGATTTTAGCTCCTCTGCCTCGCGGTAGCGGGTGATATCAGTCAATGTAGCGATCACGCTGATGAGGTTACCGTTGCGATCAAAGAGTGGGAAATAGGTAATGCCAACTGTGATGCGCTTATAGCCCGGACGCAGTATGTCACCCTCTCCTTGCCAGATACTGGTTGGAGGCGGCGGACTTCGATCACCAAGACAGAGGTGATCGCCAGTTGTGTTTTCTAGGGAAATGACCTCATGGCATGGTTTCCCTTGTGCCTCTTGAGGCGACCAGCCTGTCAACTTAGATAGCGCTCGATTGACAATGAGCACGTTGAGTTGAGGGTCCAGAATCATCACCCCGTTTGGGCTATTCTCGATAACTGCTTCGACCCGGGCCTTTTCTTCGCGTAGTTGTTCCATCTGGCGGGCGTTGCGTACTGCAATGGCTGCCTGGTCGGCAAAATCTCGCAGCATCGAATGATCGCCGGGTGTAAAAGCAACCGAACCTGAGCGAAACAGGAAGATTCCCCCCACTGTATCATCCCCTTCTAGCACCAATGGCAATGCCACGACCTGTTCCAAGGGCCGTTCTGATGTCTCGGCCACGATCGCCAGTTGTCGGCGTAGTTCGGCTTCGTTCCAGAAATCCCTTTCAGCGCTTTTCTGAGCCAGATAAGGAGCGAGCGTATGAAAAACGCTTGAGGGAAGGCCATAACCAGTCGCCACACGTAGATTCTCTTTTGGGGTGGTCAGAGCCACATAACCCACTT
>PIVW01001537.1 GCA_003353825.1 Chloroflexota bacterium | reverse complement strand
TTCCCGCAGCCGTGGCCAAATCAAGGTCGAACACCACCCCCACCGGCGACAATTCCTCGGCCAGCGTTCTCTCCCAAACCACCGCCTCGGCGATCATCGCTTCTGACAGACTGCCGGCCGCACTTCTCAGCGTCAGCGGCAGATCGCCCAGCCGTACCTCTCCCGGCTGAATCTCGGCAGAGGCCATGCCTGCGGCAATACCCGGTTTATCCGGTTCCTCCACGGCTGCAGGTGTATCCGTTTGCCAGAAACTACGTCCAGGCAGAATACGTGCTTGCGGAATCTGATTGCCGGCCGCTCTAGCAACCTCCCGCCCGTCGACCGTTAGTTGTTTGCTGTTAATAATTGTCAATTGTCAATTGTTAATTGTCAATTGTTAATTGTCAATTGTCAATTGTTAATTGTCAATTGTTAATTGTTAATTGTTAATTGTTAATTGTGGCTCTTTGGGATTTTGCGTGACGAACACGAATCTTGGCCGATGACACCACTACATCTCGTGGTTAGCGATGTCAGACGCCCAGATAAAGGGCGGTAAAAATCCGCATCACGCGAAAT
>PIVW01001536.1 GCA_003353825.1 Chloroflexota bacterium | reverse complement strand
AATAACTGGCACCTACAATATATAGTACCTGATGGTCTAGAGAAATGTGCCATTGTCAAATTAGAGATTAGAGATTAGAGATTGAAGGTTGGTGTTAAGTGAGGCTCCAATCTCCGAAGAAGTGCTTTGTTTCTTCTGAACGGGTACTTACCCGCAGTTGGCCGGTTTGCCTGGATCTTTGAGGATGGTCGGTTGCTCAAATAGATGTTCGATCTTCTCTTGGATTTTTTCCCAACGGGGCAGTAGCACAGCAGCGCCCGCGGGTGTCCGCCAGCTTCGCGTTTCTTTAAATCCAATGCTGTAGCCGTGTGCAGACCTGGGATCGATCTGCAACGCAAGTCTGGACAGGGCGATGATGTCGGTGAGACCCAGATCTGTTTCGATTGTGCCTTGCAAGGCGTCATACAACGCCGGCAGTCGGGGAATGATATTCACTTCACGAGCACGTTTTCTCATTGCAACCATCAGTTGCTGCTGACGCCTGGTGCGGTCGATATCGCTGGTGGTCTTGCGTTGGCGGGCATAGAGTAATGCGAAGAATCCATCCATATGATATTCGT
>PIVW01000207.1 GCA_003353825.1 Chloroflexota bacterium | reverse complement strand
AGGGCCGCAGCCCGTGTTGCTGGGTATGGGACGACAGTGCCAGCCCGAACACGAGGGCTTGTGGCTGCCCAGCTTACGGCGCGGGCAAGATGACTGGCAGCAAATGCTGCAAACATTAGGACAACTTTACACGCAGGGTGTGGATGTGGACTGGGCTGGTTTTGAGCGGGACTACGATCATCACAAAGTGACGTTGCCCACCTATCCCTTCGAGCGCCAGCGATACTGGGTCGATGTAGACCAAAACGGCTCCGCACTGACGGAAACAGGTCTGAAGCCCACCACGATCATGGAACTGCTCAATAAGGGAGAGGTCGAGCAGTTGGCGCAGGAAATACAGCAAGCCGATGCCTTCTCTGAAGATGAAACACATGTCCTGCAAATGATGGTCAGAAAGATGGTGCAGCGCCACCACACACAATTTGTCGGCGATCAAATACAGAAATGGTTCTATGGATTGGAGTGGCGTACTCTACCGGAACACATACAAGAGGCAGATTTATCCGAGCCGGAACAGCCGGGCCACTGGTTGATTCTGGCAGATAGCTCCGGCACAGGCGATGCGATCGCGACCGCCCTGCAGGCGCGTGGCCACACATGCAGCCTGGCCCGTATTGGTGATATCTATGACAAACATGATGACGACTACAGCATCAATCCAAGCGAACGCGAACATTTTGTGCGCTTGAGCGAGGACGTCCTCTCCTCGGTCGTGCAACCGTGGCATGGCATCGTCCACCTCTGGAGCCTGGATACAGTCGCAAGCGATGAGCTGACCCTATCCGATCTCGAAAAGGCCCGGGTAAGGGGCTGCGCAAGCGTACTGCATCTTGCGCAAGCGCTGCTCGAACTGGACTTGGAAACGTCTCCGAAGTTGTGGCTGAGCACGCGCGGAGCGCAGGCGGTTGGCGCAGTAGAACACCCACTGGTAATGGCCCAGACGCCGCTGTGGGGTTTCGGGCGCTCGCTGAGCTTAGAGCATCCGCATATCTGGGGTGGGTTGCTCGACCTCGATCCAAAAGGCGGAGTAAATGATATGGCAGCTCTGGTCCACCTACTGGAAAACCCATCAGAAGAAAACCAACTGGCCTGGCGAGAGGATCAGGTCTATGGACTGCGGCTGGTGGAGCAACCTCCGAAATCTGTAGAACCGGCAGTGATACGCAATGACCGCACCTTCCTGATCACGGGCGGTTTGGGTGCGCTGGGCATGCATATGGCCCAATGGTTGGTCGAGCAAGGCGCACAGCATCTGCTGCTGATGAGCCGCCGAGCGCCATCAGAGGAGGTGGAGGCAATCATACAAAGATGGCGGAATGAAGGTGCGCAGGTTGTAACCGTACAGGCGGATGTGGGCGAAGCGGACGATCTGCGCGGCGTCTTCACGCATATCGAGGCTGATATGCCACCCTTGGCAGGCGTGATCCATGCTGCCGGCATTGCTGCCAATGACCCCTTGCAGGAGTTGGATTGGCGCCGCTTTGCAGAGGTCATGCAAGCCAAAGTTGTGGGCGCCTGGCTCTTGCACGAGATGACGAGGGAACATGAGCTTGACTTCTTCGTGGGCTTTTCGTCCATCGCTTCCGTGTGGGGCTCGACGCAGCAAACCCATTACGGGGCAGCCAATCACTTCCTGGACGGGTTGGCCCATCATCGCCGTGCCCTGGGTCTACCTGGTACAAGCATCAACTGGGGGCCGTGGCGCGGTGGGGGTATGGTCGATGAAGAGGCCATGACTTGGTTAAGGCGTCGTGGGCTGGAACCCCTGCAAGCGGATGAGGCAACCACAGCCCTGGGCATGGTATTGGCAAACGTTGAGGTGCAGACGACTGTTGCCCATGTGAACTGGCAGCGTTTCAAACCATTGTTTGACGCTTCCTCGGCGCGGGCATTGCTATCTGACCTGCAAATCGAAGATGAGGACCTCACCGAACTGGACACAGAGCAAGCATCCTCTATTCGGCAAGAGATAGAAGCTGCGCCGGCCAATGAACGCACCCAGCTGCTGATGACCCATCTCAATGGCATAGCCGCTGACATCTTGGGGTTAGGCAAAGAATCCTCTCTCGATGTACAGCAGGGTTTTGCAGACATGGGCATGGACTCGCTAATGGCGATGGAGCTAAGACAACGGATCGAAGTCAGTTTGGGTTGTACGCTGCCACCCACCCTGGCCTTCGAGTATCCCAATCTGCTCAGCCTCAGCGACTATCTTGCCAGCGACATCTTGGATTGGCTGCAAATCGAAGTCCAACCTGAAGAGGAGACTTACCCTTTACCCCACACCCTTGACGAACCCATCGCCGTGATCGGTATGGCCTGTCGCTTTCCCGGAGATGCTCACGATCCCGATTCTTTCTGGCACTTGTTGAGTGAGGGGCAAGACGCCATCCGCCAGATCCCGAACGAACGTTGGGACGTGGATGCCTACTATGATCCCGACCCCGAAACACCGGGCAAGATGTATGCCAGACATGGCGGTTTTTTGGCGGACGTAGAGCAGTTTGACCCTCAATTCTTTGGCATATCACCGCGGGAAGCGCTGAGCATCGACCCCCAGCATCGTCTGTTGCTCGAAGTCAGTTGGGAGGCGTTGGAGCAGGCGGGGCACATGCCCGAACGTTTGGCAGGCAGTGAGACCGGCGTTTTTGTGGGCATTACCATGAATGACTACGCCTCACTTCTCAAACAAGCCCGTGCCGAGAACGGGGTGGAGGCCTATGGAGTCACAGGTTCTCCCCTCAATGCTGCAGCCGGTCGCATCGCCTATACGCTGGGATTGACGGGTCCGGCCATGGCCATAGACACGGCCTGCTCCTCCTCACTGGTGGCCATCCATCAGGCCTGCCTAAGCTTGCGCCAGGGTGAATGCACGATGGCATTGTCGGGCGGTGTCAACCTGATCCTGACGCCCGATAGCATGATCGCCACCTCAAAAGCGAACATGCTGTCTCCGGACGGGCACTGCAAGACCTTCGATGCAACTGCGGACGGTATCGGGCGGGGTGAAGGCTGTGGGGTGCTGCTGCTCAAACGCCTCTCGGATGCAGAGGCAGATGGGGACCCCATCCTGGCCTTGATTCGAGGCTCGGCGGTCAATCAGGATGGGCCCAGCAGTGGCTTCACCGTACCCAATCGTTCATCACAAGAGATGGTACTGCGACGGGCATTGGCATCTGCCCATGTCCATCCCGAGGATGTAAGTTATGTAGAAGCCCACGGCACCGGCACTGCCTTGGGCGACCCCATAGAACTGCGTGCGCTGGGTGCGGTGTTTGGCGCAGGCCACAGCCAGGAGCAGCCGCTCAGGGTGGGGTCGGTGAAAACCAACATCGGCCATCTGGAATCGGCAGCGGGTGTGGCCGGTGTGATCAAGGTGATCTTGCAGTTACAACATGGAAAGCTGGCACCTCACCTTCATCTACAGGAGCCCACGCCCCATGTGGACTGGGAAGAGTTGAAAGTGACGGTTCCCACTAAATTGACGTCCTGGGAGGGGAATGGACGCAGGATAGCAGGTGTCAGTTCCTTTGGGGCTAGCGGCACCAATGCCCATGTGCTGCTGCAAGAAGCGCCCGAACCGGCAGCGATGGAGGTTGAAGTGGGGCGGCTGTTGCATGTGCTGACACTATCTGCCAGGAGCGAGAAGGCCTTATCAGAGTTGGCCGGTCGCTATCAGAGGCAGCTTGCAGCCCATCCAGAACTGAACTTGGGCGATGTCAGTTACACAGCCAACAGCGGTCGCGCACACTTTGAACACCGGCTGGCGTTCACGACCCCAAGCAGCGCAGAAGCTGCAGAAATACTAGGGCGCTATGCAGTGGGCGAGAAGGTAGCCGGATTGATGAAGGGCCACCCACCCAGCGCTAGTACCAGGCCGAAAGTGGCGTTTCTCTTCACCGGCCAGGGTTCGCAATACGCCGGCATGACACGCCAGTTCTATGAAACGCAGCCGAGCTTCCGCAGCACCTTGAACCGCTGCGCCGAGATCCTGGACCAGGTTTTGGATACGCCCTTGTTGGAAGTGCTTTTTGGCGAAAAGGAAGCGACAGCTCTACTCAAGCAGACAGCCTACACCCAACCGGCGCTATTTGCCCTGGAATATGCCCTGGCCGAACTATGGCAGTCATGGGGCATCAGACCAGACGTGGTGCTGGGGCACAGCGTCGGCGAATACGTGGCCGCTTGTGTGGCCGGTGTTTTCAGCCTGGAAGAGGCGCTCCAGCTCATTGCCACCCGTGGAAAGCTGATGCAGGCGCTGCCGGCGGGCGGGGCTATGGTTGCGGTCATGGCCGCCGAAGAACAGGTACATCCTTTTGTCGCTGAACACACCGACACAGTATCCATTGCCGCAATCAACGGCCCTCAAAATACAGTGATTTCAGGAGACGGCGCTGCCATCAAGGCCATCGTCGAGGCATTGCAGGCAGCGGAGATCCGAACCCTACCATTGCAAGTATCCCACGCCTTCCACTCACCCCTGATGGCGCCGATGCTGGCTGAATTCGAGAGAGCGGCAGCGCAGGTGAGCTATCACAAACCGCACATGCCCATCATCTCCAACGTAACTGGCGAACGTGCGGGCGAGGAGATCGCAGATGCGGTCTATTGGCTGGAGCATGTGCTGGCGCCAGTGCGTTTTGCCAACGGCATGGAGGCGTTGTCTCACGAGGAGATGACAGCATTCGTCGAAGTAGGTCCGCAGCCTGTGTTGTTGGGTATGGGACGGCAATGTCTGCCCGAACATGAGAGCTTGTGGCTGCCCAGCTTGCGGCGGGGTCAAGATGACTGGTTGCAGATATTGCAGACCGTAGGCCAACTGTACGTGCATGGCATCGATCTGGACTGGACCGGCTTCGACCAGGACTATGTCCGCCGCAAAGTGACACTACCCACCTACCCCTTCCAGCGGCAACGTTATTGGCCTGTCATTGCACCAGGTGGCCTCCATAAAGGGCGCCATGAGGGCGACCATTCGCTTCTCGGATGGCGTCAGGAATCGGCAATAGCTAGAGAAGTGATCTACAGCCAGGTACTCAGTTGGAGCAGCCATCCCTGGATTGCCGACCATCGCGTTTACGACACTGCCCTGATACCCGGCGTGAGCTACATTGCCATGGCCTTGCAGACCGATGACGAAGCCATCTCTGTTACTGACGTGTTCTTCCATGAGCCACTGATATTAACAGACCCCGCCACGGCGAGAGAGATGCAATTTGTGCTCTTTACTTCAGATAACGGCCACCGGCCATTTCAAGTCTACAGCCGGGGGAACGATTCTGATGAACCATGGATTCAACATGCCCAGGGGATTCTTGAACAGGAAACAGGGTCACAGTTAACGCAGCAAATCGATATCGAAGCATTGAAACAAAGCCTGCCGCTCTGGAATCAAGAGTCACTGGTGGCGGCATGGCAGAGCCTGAGCATTGAGTATGGTCCCAGTCTACAGGCGATGACGCAGGCGTGGATAGGAGAGGGAGAGGCGCTGGGCGAGATCAGAATACCGGAAGCATTGACCCCGCAACTAGCCGGTGAACCGATCCATCCGGCACTTTTAGATGCATGCACCCGTCTCCTTTCTGACATGTTCGAGGAGGGAAAACTGACTGATGCCGACGGCGTCTTCTGGGCCCCATGGCAGGTAAAGGGAATGACATTGATGCGAGCGGCGCCGCCAATGTTCTACGCTTATGTGGGAGGGGCCGGCCGCTACGATGAGGCTGCCCAGACCTACAGCTACGATATCGAACTATACGATTCGTCGGGCTTGTGCTTTGGCGAGATCCGGGGATTTACACTCAAACGGGCCCCGCGTGAGGCTTTGCTGCGGCGCTTACAGGACGACATCAGTGGTCTAGTCTACGAGGAACGCTGGCAGCGGTTGGTGGTCGATCTCGAACAAGATAGGGGCGATCCCGAAGCGGATGAGGATACAGGACTATGGCTGGTGGCAGCTGAGACCAGGGCCCGCAGTCATGAACTAGCTCAAGCCGTCCGGGCGACTGGCGCCAACTGTGTGGAGGTGGAACAAGGCGAGGCATTTGCACAAAGTGGCGAAGCCCGGTATCGTTTATCCCTCGCAGAATCTGAGGATTGGCAGGCATTGCTGGCTGCGTTTGAGGAGGACGCCTGGGCAGGTGTGATCTGGGTCATGGACCCGACCACCACACCCGGTGCTGACCCGATGGAAGCTGCGCACAGACAATGCGGCGGCCTGCTTTCCCTGGTGCAAACCCTCGCACAATGCAACATCACCAACCTGCCTGGCGGCCTGCAGGTGCTAACGACTCAGGCTATTGCTGTAGAGACAGGGGAGATGGTGGATCCTGTCCATCGCATGATGTGGGGACTGGGGCGGATACTGCAAACTGAACAGCCAGCTCTTCAGACACGGTTAGTTGATTTCGATGACATATTCGACAGCGCTCCGGCTTTGATCGAGACGTTGCTCAGCAGCAGCGCCGAAACACAGCTAGCTTATCGCCAGGGACACTGGTTGGCACCACGGCTTGTCCACCGGGAGCGGCCAGCAGACACAGTCGAGTCTCTCGACATCCATGCCGAGGCGAGCTACCTGATCACCGGTGGTCTTGGTGCGCTGGGTCTACAAGCCGCCCAGTGGCTGGCCGAGCAAGGCGCAGGAAGAATCGTTCTCACCAGCCGGCGACTGCCGAACAAGACAACACAGCAGCGGCTTGAAACCCTCAGAGCGGATGGTATAACCGTTGACGTTATCACTGCCGATGTATCTATCAAAGCCGATGTACAAAGACTATTCAAGGCGTTGGACGATCCTGAAAAACCACCGCTGCGGGGTGTGATCCATGCGGCCGGGGTGCTGGACGATGGCGTGCTCACAGAGCAAACCTGGGAACGATTTGAAACTGTGCTCAAACCCAAGGTGCTGGGCGGCCATTATCTGCACGAAGCAACGCGAGAGCAGTCGCTCGACTTCCTCGTGCTCTATTCCTCGGCTGCCTCCCTTTTTGGCTCTCCGGGACAGAGCAACTATGCTGCGGCCAATGCCTACCTTGACGGCCTGGCTCAGCAACGCAACACCCTAGGTTTGAGAACATTGAGCGTACAGTGGGGACCATGGGCGGGCTCAGGCATGGGCGGACATGATGTCTTGGTGCAGGCCCGGCTACGCCGCCAGGGGTTGATACCGTTGCAGGCTGAACCGGCCCATCAGGCGCTGGCGCAGCTTCTCGGTCAAGAGATGACTGAAGCTGTCGTGGTCGATGCCGACTGGCGACGGATGAGTCAAACACTGGGCAACCTACGCCCGCCGCTGTTGAGTGGGCTCCTGCCGCTGGTTCAAGCTGCCGGCGAATCGACCATACTCAAACAACTGGTCCAGACGCCGGCAAGCGAACGCTTACGCGTCTTGATTCACTATATCCAGGGCGAAATCCAACAGATATTATCCCTTTCCGAATTGCCTGCTCCTACCACCGGCCTATTCGACCTCGGTATGGATTCCTTGATGGCGGTTGAGCTAAGAAATCACCTGCAGCATGCCATCGGTTTAACTCTCGGCAATACGTTCGCCTTTGACTACCCCAATATACAGGCCCAGGCAGAACACTTAATGGATAGTCTGAAATTTGATGATACCATTGAACAACATATAGATGAAAAAACCGCCATACAGACATCCAATACTGTGGACTTACCATCAAGCCAAATGGTCGTTAGGCTTGATGATGCAGTCGTCGACACTTTATTCGATCAGTTAATAATTGATTTGGAAGGAAGAGATGAATGATGGACGATCTACAAAAAGTTAAACGTCAAGCCTTACTTATTGCCACAAAGCTTAATGAGCGCATTCTCGTTTTGGAAGCAGAACGCTCTGAGCCCATCGCTATCGTAGGACTATCCTGCCGGTATCCGGGTGAGGCAAGCGACCCTGAACGTTTCTGGGAAGTACTCAAGGCTGGCATAGACACCGTTGGCGAGATTCCACGCGAACGCTGGGATGTCAACGCTTATTACGATCCCGCCCCAGAAACACCCGGGAAGATGTACGTACGTGAAGGGGCGTTCATGACAACGATAGATGAGTTTGACCCGGAGTTTTTCGGGATCAGCCCTCGCGAAGCAAATTGGATGGATCCCCAGCAACGGTTGCTTCTGGAAGTGACATGGGAAGCGCTGGAGCGCAGCGGCTGGGCGGTCGACGAATTACGCAACAGTACCACGGGCGTGTTTATCGGCTCGATGTGGAGCGAATATGCTCAACGAGGCTTAACAGCCGTTGATACCCTTGATGCCTACACGGGTACAGGTGCCGGCGGTAGTTTTCTGGCAGGGAGACTTTCATATCAATTGGGCCTTCAGGGACCGAGCATCCCCGTTGATACGGCATGCTCTTCGTCATTGGTAGCATTACATCTCGCCTGCCAGAGCCTGCGCCGTGGCGAATGTGACCGGGCTTTGGCGGGGGGTGTGAATGTGATGGTGACTCCAGAGGCCACGGTACTGACCTGCAAACTGCGGGCGTTGAGTCCCGATGGGCGCTGCAAGACCTTCGACGCCAGCGCTGATGGTTACGGTCGAGGAGAGGGTTGCGGGGTGGTGACCTTAAAACGACTCTCTGATGCTCAGCAGGCAGGCGACCCCATACTGGCAGTCATCCGGGGCAGCGCCTTCAACCACAATGGCCCCAGTAGCGGCATTACCGTACCCAACGGTAAAGCGCAACAAGCAGTCATCGAACGAGCCCTGGCTGAAGCTGGCGTAGCGCCACATGAGGTAAGCTATGTCGAGGCGCATGGCACAGGAACAGCTTTGGGTGACCCCATAGAACTGAATGCCTTGTGGGCGGCACTCAAGCAGGGTCGCACGCCAGAACAACCCCTTTTACGAGTGGGATCAGTGAAAACCAATATCGGGCACACCGAAGGAGCGGCAGGTATCACCGGGGTGATCAAAGTGGTACTAGCTCTGCAGCATGATGCGATTCCTCCACACCTGCACCTGAACGAACTCAATCCAAAAATAGCCGAAGCAGAGCTGCCGCTAGAGATCCCCCAACATCTGAGCGAGTGGCAGCAGAGCAATGGCACCCGCATCGCAGGCGTGAGTTCCTTTGGCATGAGTGGGATCAACGCTCATGTTGTGATCGAACAGGCGCCGGACGTCCCGCCCTCCCCGTCATCCGAACCAGAGCCATCAGAGCGTACCTGGCATGTGTTGCCGATATCAGCCAAATCAGAGACAGCACTGCCTGTGTTGGCCGAACGATATCTACAGCACCTGCATGAACACAACGACATCCCTCTGGCCGACCTCTGTTACACGGCCGCGGCGGGACGCAGCCACTTCAATCATCGTGCTGCTTTGGCGATCCAGAACGTCGATGTCCTCAAAGAGCAACTCCAGGCCCTGACGCAGGGTCAAACTGCCACCGATCTCTACATTGGTCAGGCTGGAACAACGACGAAGACAGCCTGGCTATTCACGGGTCAGGGTTCGCAA
>PIVW01001535.1 GCA_003353825.1 Chloroflexota bacterium | reverse complement strand
GTTGCCTTGGTTGTCCAAACGGCAGACTTCCTCTCCGTCTAAGAGGCCATCACCATCAGAATCATCAACGCCGGCAGAGGTGCCGAGGATCATCTCATCTTTATCGGAGAGCCCGTCGCTGTCGGTATCGCTTAGTGTGGCGCTGAAGCCCAATGTGCTATTCGTTTTCTCCCAGCCATCGCTGAGTCCATCGCCGTCAGTGTCCCAAAGAGTGGCGTTGGTCTCCAGTGTGGTCTCTTCACTTTCGGTCAGTCCATCATTATCTACGTCCAGGTTAAAATCAGCGTAGGTCGTCTTACTCACAGGGTCCTTGACATTCCAATTGAATAGCGTATCCAAGGTATTGGGCAGGATGTCGATGTAGAATTCGGCTTCCGTTTGCTTGAGATCTGTGCCGCTAGAACCGGAATATGAATAAATGGTGTCCGTACCGCATCCTTTGATTTTGCAGCGATGGTATTTGAGATTAGCTTCAAGTGTATTTCCGAAGGGTATGGCACTGTTGCGTCCTGCTGTGGCGGGTTCGAACTGGATGACCGCACTCGCGTAGCAGTCCTTCT
>PIVW01000206.1 GCA_003353825.1 Chloroflexota bacterium | reverse complement strand
CTGACGAATACTTGTTCTCAGCCTATCTGAAGCATTAGTCACCCTGTTGTGAAGCGAATAATGCCCCAAATGACAGCTGTAAGTTTCTGATTTCAAAGGTGCGAAATATAGGCTAAAGCAACAGAATGGGGCAACAGTAATATCAAAAGTAATCCGAAAAGTGTCAAAGTTTTGATATAGGATCAGAGTGAGGTGACGCCTCTTCGTTTCAAATAGCGTTTCATGGCAAAATCTCCTTAACGTTGAACGTTATCTGGACGCACTGCCCGATGACAGTGCTAACGTATTCTAGTCCTATTGCCTACTCGTTACACCGTAAACGACAATGTTTGGTGATAGCGATAATGTGCAGTGGTGATAATGTGCAGTGGCCCTAAAGTGGCGGTCACTTGATTGGGCGCCAGTATATCGCATTTTCATAAAGCTTTCTGTAACTTATCACTCCAAATATATCCACACCTTACTATTTACTTATATCAACAATAGTTCGTATGTTATCATACTCTTCCGCACGCTTCCCCACTCAGGATGCAGTTGCGGGCAGTGCCAACGAATTCATAGGCTGTCACAAGAAACCCGCTCAAGCGGGTTGCATTGCCCAATGCGCTTCAACACATTTCCCCTGCCAGACACCGAATTTATTAGGTGGGCTATGAACAAGTCGTCTCGCCCGTTTATCTGTATAAACAACGCCAATTATCGGGGTTTCATCGAGAAAAACACCCGCAAAAAGAACAGCTTAACAGCGCCGCATCCTGCTGCCGAACCGCCAGCATACGCGATCAAAAAGTGAACATGTGGTTGTGACAATCCCTGAGCAGAATCGAGGTAGTCTGGTTCAGGCGGGTAGAGACCATTGAGGTAGATATCCAGGTCGGCGATAACACTGCCCGCCTCGGCACAGTTGGGCGAGGCAGGCTGGATTATCAGATACTTCATACGCTAAACTCTACCAATCCAATACAGCCCCTTGTGAACCACTGGTGACCAATTTGGCGTATTTGCTAAGATAGCGGGGAAGGCCTTCCCTTTGCAATGGCTGCCAATTTTCGCGGCGCTCTGCCAGCTCTTCATACCCCACATGTAGGTGAATAGAACAGTTGGGGATGTCAACGGTAATCAGGTCACCAGGCTCGATCAGGCCAATGGCGCCACCTGCCGCGGCCTCGGGGCTAATATGGCCGACACAAGAGCCGCGCGTTCCACCACTAAAGCGGCCATCGGTGATGAGAGCGACACTGTTGCCTAAGCCCTGCCCCATGATCAGACTGGTGGGCGAGAGCATTTCCTGCATACCAGGCCCACCCTTGGGGCCTTCGTAACGGATAACGACAACGTCGCCGGCCTGCACTTCATTGGCCATGATCCCATCCATCGCCTCATCCTGACTTTCGTAAATACGCGCCGGACCTGTATGAGACAACATCTCCGGCTTTACACCGGCGGTCTTGACAACACAGCCATCCTCAGCCAAATTACCAAAGAGGATAGAGAGCCCACCTTCCTCGCTATAGGCATTGTCCAGACGGCGAATGCAATGAGAGTCCTTGGTTGCGGCGTCAGCTATGTTTTCGCCTAAAGTCCTGCCGGTCACTGTCGGGCACTCCAGATTCAGTGCCCCGGGCTTTTTGCTTAACTCGTGGAGGATGGCGCTGATCCCACCCGCTTTGTGTACATCCTCGATATGGTAGTGGCTCGATGGTGATACCTTGCAGATGTTGGGGGTTCTACGGCTGATCTCGTCGATACGGCCGATATGATATTCGATGCCGGCTTCATGGGCGATGGCTAAGGTGTGCAAAACGGTATTGGTACTGCCCCCCATGGCCACATCCAGGGTCAAGGCATTGTCCAGGCTCTCGAGTGTGACGATATCCGAGGGCCTCACATCTGCTTCGAGTAGATTCATAATCTGCTTCGCCGCCTGCCGGGCCAGGGCTTCACGCTCGGGGCTGAGCGCCATGAAGGTGCCGTTACCAGGCAAGGCAATGCCAAGCGCCTCACACAGGCAGTTCATGCTATTGGCAGTGAACATGCCCGAACAACTGCCACATGTCGGACAGGCTACTTGTTCGATCTCCAACAGACGGGATTCGCTCATGGCGCCTGCCGTTACCGCACCCACAGCCTCGAACACCGAAATCAGATCGACTGTGGCGCCGTCATCAGTCTGACCAGCATACATGGGGCCGCCAGAAACGAAGATGGTGGGGATATTGCAACGCATAGCTGCCATAATCATACCAGGAACGATCTTGTCGCAATTAGGGATACAGACCAGGGCGTCGAACTGGTGGGCGTTGACCATGGTTTCGACCGAGTCGGCGATGATCTCACGGCTGGGCAGGCTGTATTTCATGCCCGCATGCCCCATGGCAATGCCATCATCGACGCCAATAGTATTGAAAATAAAGGGGACGCCCCCGGCATCACGCACTGCCTGCTTGACGATCTCGCCGAATTTATCGAGATGGACATGGCCCGGAATGATATCAACATAGCTATTGGCAATGGCGATAAAGGGTTTCTCGAAGTCTTCTTCTTTGACACCTGTCGCCCGCAATAAGCTACGATGGGGTGCGCGCTCGATACCCTTTTTAATGATATCTGAACGCATAGGTTTGTGGCCGTTGGTTGATGTAGGCATGGCTGACTTTTCCTCTGATATTTTTAGAATGATATTAGTGTGGAGCACTCTACGCAGCCACGGACCTGCCAAGGGCTACGTTTACATATGTATTTAAGCTGACACCTTCGCGTCTAGCGGCCGCAGCCAATTGCTGGTGCAATGATTTTGGCACTCGAACAACAAACTTACCACTGTAATCCTTAAGAGGGCGTGGCGCGGGAACTGGCTGTCCATCCTCAATCGCTGTTTCAATCCACGCTCTCATTGCGTCTACGATCATCACTTCTAATTCCTCGAAACTATCCGCTTGCGTGAGGCAGCCTGGCAATTCAGCGACATTGGCGACCCACCCCACGTTACCATCTGTTTCATCTCTATGGATTTCTATCGTATAGGGTAACGCCTGATAATCGTTAAAGGTCATGTCTATCATTGAGATCTCCTTTTATGAACCAAATAGAATTCAATCTTCAAAGTCATCCTCTTCGATTTGCGCCAGAACTTCAAGTAGTAATTTCACGTACACGGGTT
Organism: Chloroflexota bacterium; assembly: GCA_003353825.1. Next base: position 6,334 of record PIVW01000206.1, on the reverse strand, counting down.
TGATGAACGGCTTTCGATAGGGAACGGTTATGCGATGTGGACCTAACGAGTAGACATGATGGCTTCCACGCTGACGTCTGACAAATCCCAGACCAATCAATAGTGCATTGATATCGTGGAAGCGCACATTCTGGGGGATTCCGTCGCATCCTCTCTATCAACTTATCGCGCTTACTCATAACTGAATCCTATTATAACACATTTGATACTATATTCAGTACTATCTATGCATTTAGCGAATACAAGATCAGGGGTATCTCCATCTCATCGGCAGTGAGACCGCCATGGTGGCCGCAGAACTTCATGCCGAACTTTTCTTCGTCGTACCACCACACGGTCTCACCCGGGCGGGGTAGAATCACGAGATTGCTGACATGAGACATAAATGTGGCGGAAGGTGTCGTCGTGCCAAACAGCCCCGCAGCGATCAAATCCTGGGTCAGGTAGACATCGGCGACATCTTGCAGGCGGTTACTGAGCAGTGCCTGAGCGTCGGCCAGGGAGGATTCCTTGATGTACAAGAACACATCCCGAGAGGACCCACCAGGTGTCAGCACCTCGCCAGCACGATTAGTTTTGAGCATCGGTCGCAGTTGCGCGAACTCAGGCAGCAGGTTCAAGAACACAGTGGTATCAGGGCTCACGCCGATTTGACCATGATCGGCAGTCACCAAGAGCAACGTATTCTGCAATACGCTTTCCGCCTTACGTAAGAAAATCTGCTCGAATAGGGTGAGGAACGCCTCGATCTCGATCTGCGCCTGGGGTGATTCAGGTCCGTACGTATGGCAGGCGCCGTCGATATCCCCCAGATAGAAGTAGTGGCAGGCTTTTGTGGTCTGTCGTTCTACCTGCCGAAAGAGATGGTATAACGCAACCGGCAGTGTGTCATAGGGGACGACATCAGCCCCTCGTGTCATAACTTCGGAGTATGACGAATCCGCGTGAAAGTAATGCATCGACGCGTACGAAGCAACACCTTGAGTACGTAGATTCTGAAAAAAGGACTGTCGCGGTAATAATTCTTGCGGATCGGGCGCTCGCTCTCGTAGGGTTTCACGATCTTTTTCGCCCGCATAAGCATACAGTAAGGGCACGATCATGGCATCAAGTGCCGGCTCGTAATATTGCCATTCAAAAATGCCGTGCTCGCCTACGACCTGATCTGTACAGAGGGTGCTGATATGTGCAGTCGTGGTCGAAGGAAACTGGGAGGTCGCCTTAGCAACGTGCCCGTAGTCAGCAAGACGCTTGAGACAGGAATGATCTGCATAGCGCTCGAAGAATTTCCAGCCAAAGCCATCGACCAGGAGAAAGATTACTTGATCGTATTGCTGATCAAGGCCACTCGATAGCGCCCCGTTGAATTTCGGCTGAGGAGATCCTGTCAGAAAATACTGCACCAATCCTGGGATGTTGGCAAAGTTATTGCTGTCGTACTGCGGAAGAACATACTCTTTGTTCAGGGCTGGTGAGATCATAGTGACCTTGAGTTTATGCTAGAGAAAGAACTGTAGCCTCTGTGGCCTCTACCAAGGCCTGTGGCGTGATCTGAAAGACAGCCTTTGGCGTACCAGCCGCCGCCCAGATCATAGCATATTGTAGAAGATCTGCGTCACACAGCACAGGTAAAGGCTGCGGATAACCGAACGGGGCCACACCACCTATGGCGTAGCCGGTGGCCGCTCGCACCTCATCTGCACTCGCTCGTTTGACTTTCTTCCGCCCCACACCCGCCCACCCGGCCAGTTTGCGGTCATCCAAACGGTTACTGCCCGACACCAAACAGATCAGCGGATCACTCGCCACATTAAAAACGAGCGACTTCACGATCTGTCCTACTTTGCAACCGACAGCAGCCGCCGCATCCTCTGCAGTGCGTGTGCTCTCCTCGAATTCAACTACGATTATGTCAAGTCCCATGTCCTGACCGGCGGCTTGAACTCTCAATGCTGTTGGGTGATTTGTTGGCTGCATGATTGGAGGTCAGTCTCAGTTGTTACGAGTCGTCATTCAATAAAGCGTATTCCAGGCCATCGGAAAGTGCCTGGCATCTGGCTTCGATGGTGTTCGCACTTGCCCCGACTGTTGCCCAGGTTCGCTCGCCATCGCTGTAGTCGATCAACACGCGTGTGGTGGCGGCAGTGGCCATGTGGGTGTCGAGAATGCGGACTTTGTAGTCAGTAAGATGCACCGCTTCCAGTTGAGGATAAAATCTCAACAGTGCTTTGCGCAAGGCGAGGTTCATGGCATTGACAGGGCCATTCCCCTCTGCTACCTCATGAAAGACTTCGCCCTGAATCTCGACTTTGACGGTTGCTTCCGAAAATAATCCCCGACCGCGGCGGTAATCCACTGCTGTAGTGAAATCGATCAATTCAAATGTGGGCTTGTAATCCGCCAGGGTTCTGCGGAGTAGCAATTCCACAGAAGCGTCGGCAGCTTCGAAGGCATACCCTTGGTTCTCCATCTCTTTGATCTGTTGCAAGACCTCACGTTCTTGCTCTCGAGTGATCCCTTGTAAGCCGAAATCCTCGCGCTTAAAGGCGATATTATCTTTTCCAGAAAGATCGGAGACGACCACCCGCAGCCGGTTCCCGACCAGCTCGGGTTCGATATGTTGGTAGCTATCGACGTTTTTTAAGACAGCGTTGACATGCACGCCCCCTTTGTGTGCAAAAGCGCTGTTGCCCACATAGGCCGCGTGCGTGTCCGGGTTGAGATTGGCCAATTCACTGACGAAATTGGCTACCTCGGTCAAGTGATTGAGTTGCTCAGGTGTCACGCTCTCGATCCCCATCTTCAGGTTGAGGTTGGCGATGATGCTGATCATGTTACTGTTGCCGCAACGTTCGCCGTAACCATTGATGGTTCCTTGCACATGGACAGCACCCGCCTGAATGCCGGCCAGAGCGTTGGCCACACCCACCTCACCATCGTTGTGGGTGTGTATACCCAAAGGCGTTGTAATCCCCGCTTCCTTGATTTCACCCATGATCTGTGCGATCTCCCAAGGCATGGAGCCGCCGTTGGTGTCACAGAGGACGATGCAATCGGCGCCGGCATGTTCTGCAGCCTCCAACGTGCGCAAAGCGTAGGCGCCATCCGCTTTGTAACCATCGAAAAAATGTTCGGCGTCGTAAATCACTTCCTTTCCATTCTCCTTCAGGTAAGAAACGGTATCAAACACCATGTTCACATTCTCATCCAAGGTGGTGCGCAAGACATCGAAGACATGAAGATCCCAGGTTTTCCCGAATATGGTAACAACTTCAGTACCCGTATCCAGCAACATTTTTACCTGCGAGTCTTGATCGACCGCTGTATTAGCTTTGCGCGTGGAACCGAAGGCAGTCACACGGGCGTTGCTGAGGTCGAGTTCGGATTTGGCGCGCTCGAAAAAATCCATATCTTTGGGATTGGAACCCGGCCAACCGCCTTCGATGTATTTGACGCCTAACTCGTCGAGCTTGCGAGCAATACGTAGCTTATCGCCTGATGAGAAGTTGACACCCTCGCCCTGGGTGCCGTCACGAAGGGTGCAGTCGTAGAGTTGTACGGTCATGGTCAATGATTCCTTTTAGGTGGATGCGATAGGGAAATGCTGCTATAATTGAATCAGCCACCATTGACCCGGAGGTAGCAGCGATGCAACTTGAAGATTACTTCGATTTTCTAGCGCCAAACGACATACGCCTCAAAGGCAGCCGCATCGGCATTGAGTCCGTGCTCTATGAATACATTCATCGCGGCCAAGCGCCGGAAGCGGTCGATGTGAGGTTTCCATCGCTCAGCCTCGAACAGATCTATGCCACGATTCTGTACTATTTGCACAACAAGGAAGATGTGCATCAGTACATAACTGAGTGGATTGAATTTGGTGAGCGGATGCGCGAGGAACAGGAAAAGAATCCTGATCCGGTAATTCTGAAGATTCGAGCACTGCGTGAACAGTACGGAAGAGACACAGCTCGCACCGTCGCTGAACAACGCGGTTTCATAATGGCTGAACCACCGCCTGATTACGATGTGGAATGAGTGATTTCAAGTATATACTCGACGAACATGTCGGCATTGGATTGCAGCGCGGGATGAGGAGGCATTGGCCAGACATTGTGGTTTGGCGTATTGGCGACCCTGGTGCGCCGGCGTTTGGCACGAAAGATCCTGAGATCCTTGAGTGATGCTTCCGGCGTAAATTCGTGCTAGTTACGAACAACCGCGCTTCTATGCCTGTCCACCTTACCGCTCGTCTGGCTGAAGGCAACGTTGTAGCAGGGATCTTCATATTGAACGCCAGACTTAAGCTTAGTGAGACAATAGAAGACCTGGCCGTTGTATGGGCCACGAGTAGATTCGAAGATCACCTCAATTTGATCAGGTATTTACCGGTGTCGAATAGAGTGTACTAAGGTTCTCTCGCACAACCGCGCCCATCGCTTCGGTGCCAACCACCTCGACCGTCTGGTCAGGAGCGGCGACACCTGCGAGATCTGGCGTGCGGTAGCCGGCCTCGAGGGTGCGCTCAACGGCCAATTCGATAGCCTCGGCAGCTTGATCCTGACTAAAGGAGTGGCGCAGCATCATAGCGGCTGAGAGAATGGTGGCCAAAGGGTTGGCGATGCCCTGTCCGGCGATGTCGGGGGCAGAACCATGGATGGGTTCATACAAACCATTCGAGCTATCACCAAGGCTGGCGGAGGGAAGCATACCCATAGACCCGGCCAGCATCGCCGCCTCGTCCGTAAGGATGTCGCCAAACAGGTTGCCGCTGACGACTACGTCGTAATGGGCCGGGCGGCGGATGAGGTGCATGGCCATGGCATCGATGTACTGGTGCTCTAGTTCAACATCCGGGAACTCCTCGGCCATGACTTCGCTCGTCACACGACGCCACAAGCGAGAGACGCCCAGTACATTGGCCTTATCCACCGACACGAGATAGTTACGACGTTGGCGGGCGGCGCCCGCAGCGACGCGCACAACCCGCTCGATCTCAGGACGGGTATAGAGCATGGTGCTGTAGGAGGTCTCGTCACCCTCTTCACTTTCTCCGAAGTAGATGCCGCTGGTCAGTTCGCGCACGACCAGGAGATCGACGCCATCGAGCACCTCCGCTTTCAAGCTGGAGGCATCTAGTAACTGGGGAAATATCTTGACAGGTCGCAGATTGGCGTAGAGGCCAAGGGCCTTTCGCAATGCCAGCAATCCCTGCTCGGGGCGCACACTGGCGGTGGGATCACTCCACTTGGGACCACCGACCGCGCCGAGAAGCACGGCATCAGCCCGTTTACACGCTGCCAAGGTTTCGTCGGGCAAAGGCTGTCCCGTGGCATCGATGGCGCACCCGCCCATCTGATGTGTCTCGAACTTGAACGTAAACCCGAAAGATGGTGCTAGCTCTTCCAGTAACAATTGTGTTTCACGTACGACCTCGGGGCCAATACCATCGCCCGGGAGCAGTACAATGTTGTAGGTTGTCGTCATAGAATAGAGCGTATCCTGAGGGGGGTGGTTGTTAGCTGTTAGCTGTTAGCTGTCTGTCAATGGACGGCTTCAAAGGCGCTGATAGCGTCATCTTGAGCCAACAGGTAGCCCAAATCATCCAATCCCTGGCACAAACAGTCCTTGTGATAGGGATCGATGTCGAATGAAAAGCGTTGGTCATCGGGCAATGTCACAGTCTGCTCGATCAGGTCGATCTGAATCCGCGTATCAGGCGCCTCTTCGACCAGATCATGCAGCATGTTGACGGTTTCTTCAGGCAGAGCAATGGGAAGTAGGCCGTTTTTGAGCGAGTTGTTGTAGAAGATGTCGGCATAACCTGGGGTGATCACGACGCGAAACCCATACTCGGCCAGCGCCCAAACAGCATGTTCACGACTGGAGCCACTACCAAAGTTACGGCCGGCAATAAGGATCTCTGCGTCAGCATGGTGGTCTTTGTTGAGAATAAAGTCAGGATTGGGTGAGCCGTCATCATGGTAGCGCCAGGCAGAAAAACAGCCATCGCCCATACCCTCTTTGGTTACGGCTGTCAGGTACCTGGCGGGGATGATCTGGTCGGTATCGACGTTTTCGGCGCGCATGGGAACGGCAGTTGCGGTTAGAGTTGTAAAAGGTTGCATGATTATTTCGGTGTGTGAGTGAACTGCTGTTTGAGTTACTTGAACGTGCGTGAGAGAAGGGTTACAATCGAAAAGGTTTTATTACAACAATACCTTCGCCAAAATTGAAGAAAGCTCTTTGTGGCAGACTCGTGACCAAATTCACCCCACAACAGGGCGAATATCGAACAAAAATAGGGATGAGTGCCTTGAAAACGATCAGTTTT
>PIVW01000205.1 GCA_003353825.1 Chloroflexota bacterium | reverse complement strand
CGCCACGATTATCCCTGACGAAATTGTACGGGACCTGATGGCGGTGGGCACGACCCGACAGTGCCAGGACAAAGTAGCCGAGTATATCGATGCGGGTGTCACCTGCCCCATCCTTTACCCCATGATGGATGACATCAAGCCCGTGATCGATGCGTTTTCGCATTGGCATCCCTAAGAGCTATGGAGCATGGCGACCATGTTGAGCTGTTGCGGCCTGGTATACACTCTACGAGCGGAGTCTGGGCAGATTTCGGTTCAGGCCGGGGCGCCTTTACACTGGCATTGGTAGATATACTGGATGCGAACGCTGTCATCTACTCCATCGATCGGGTGAACCGGTCGCTCAGAGAACAGCAACAGGCCCTGGATCGCAGCCATCCTCATCATACAGTCTATTACGAAGTCCTGAATTTCACAGAGCCGTTGAGTTTGCCCTTGCTGGATGGCATCGTCATTGCCAATGCCTTGCATTACATCGAGCACGACAAGCAGGAAAAGGTCGTTGGCCTATTCAAGGGTTACCTGAAGTGGGGAGGACGCTTGCTCATGGTCGGGTACGATACAGATAAGGGCAATCGCTGGGTTCCCCATCCCAACACCTTCCAATCTTGGCAAGCATTGGCACAAAGGGCCGGGTTTGAGCATACAGAATTGCTGGCCACCCGGCCTAGCCACTTCTTGGGTCGATTTTACTCGGGCGCCAGTTGGTAGGCCCGATTTACGAGGGCGCCGACACCCACGCTGTTTCGTCTAGTGGTGTAGCCCGCTCCCACTCATAGTTGTAGAGTTGCTGGAAGTTGTCGACGGCGGTGGGATCGGTGGTGGCGATGCTATATTCGAGTAGCCCCCCCTCACCCCAGGCGCTGTAGTGCAAATTCTGGCTACCAATGACCAACATTTCGTCGTCAATCGACAGTGCTTTGGCATGGATGCGACCTTCGTAGAAACGGAACTCCACATAGTCACTGAGCCCACGTCTCTCCAATTCATCTCTGAAGGCTAACATCCCGATCCGATTCTCCATGCCGTTCATATTTGAGTTCTCGGCTATTACCCGTACATGCGCTTGGTTGGTCTCAACCGCTTCCATGACCGCTCGCATCCAGGGCAAAGCATTGTCATTGAAATTGCAAAGATCAGGATTGATGATCGAGGCGCCGCAGATCATCTCCATCGCAAAATTCACATGAAAGATATCGATGGACTCTTCTGCCGATGCTAATGCCGCGCCAATGGCCTCATCTGCCTCCTTATAAACACCTGTACGGTAAAGCGAATAGACGTTGGCGTTAGCTGTTGTCAGCTCAAACTTAAGCACCTCGGGCACGTGTGAAACCACTGCTTTTTGATCGACACAAGTATCCTTCCAATCTGAGCCATCGGCGGGATGGAAATCGCTGCAGTGTTTCTGATTAGCACCTTCCCACATGTCGTCATAGGTAGCCAGCGAGACCTGGGCAACAGGCCCGGCCGTAGCTATCGCCAGATCTACGAGGTCATCCCCCTTGCCCGAGGGGTGCTCCTTGGGAAAATGCAGGTAACCGTAATTGAAACCGGCCCCCATAGTGGCTACACCGTCGACAACGACGAATTTGGTATGGCTGTGTGGCATGACGCCAGGATAATTGGCAACCTCCAATTTCCAGCCGATGTCAGGATTGACCATCTCTTCGATGCCGGCGTGTCGCAATTCATCCAAAACAGGCCATATCTGGTCTCCCCACTGCAACTGTGAGGCATTGGGGTAATTCCCCAATAGCAGCCTTACGGTCAGCCCTTTGGGGTAGTTGGCAGGATTTGCCTTCACCGCATGATAGAGTTTGGCTACCTCATTAGCAAACACAGAACCTGGGTTGAGATATTGCTCATCGGCCGGGTCCCACATCATGGTCGTGAACAGAATCTCGTATTGTGCGATACCGGTGATGGCAGATACCTTATCAAAACCACCGTTGGGCGTCGGCACTGATGGCAATGCCTCTCTGGCAGCGTTGGGTGTATAAACAATGGTAAGGTATTGGTTGCGACAGTGGGGTGATTGGTAACCTTCGGGATGATAGCCGCCGTTTTCTATGACATCTAACACAATCGCGTCTAACCTGGATAGCGATTCCTCAGAGCATTCGTAGGGTTCCTGGATCGCGTATGCCAGGAACTGTTTTCCTTCCAGTGCAGCAGGCCAGGTTTGATACATGACGCCATCTGCATGTGTGGCCACGACCGGTTGACTGATACGGGAAGGTCTACTGACAATTGCGGGCTCAGACCAGCCCTCCTCTGTAAGCACACTCTCATAGATCAAGTGATTGTTCGTGACCGCACCAAAAATATTCTCGACAACATCTGAATACCACAACAGATGGGGATTGCCCTCTCTATCCTCTGCCAGCACCGGCCTTCCTTGGCAAGTAGGAAAAGCTATCGTTTGCATGGCTCCACCTTCAGCCTGATATTGCACAGCTTGACCGGCATCACACCAGGCGATCTGAACCCCACCGTCAGCGGAGATCATAATGTCGGGATTGGATCCATTGCCGAGCGCAGAAGCAGTTGCCGCCCATTGGCCTGATTCGTACTCTTGCAACCAAATAACCCCTTGCGTATCAAAACCAAGCGCGAAGTGGTTATCGCCATCTCCCTGCAAAGCGAAACCACCATCCACCTCTCTGGCATCAGGGATGCACCCCTGTGCCAATGAAGATGGCCCCGTCGATGACGGGCGTTCACCCGCTTTCCACATCGAATAAGCAAGACCTTGTCCTGCATTCCATACAGCCATGATCGTATCATTGTCATCAATTGCCAGCTCTGGCGTTATCAAGTCACTGACCAGATCATTGGCGCATGCTAAATCGCTTCTATCTGCAAAAACGGCCTCCGGTTCAGAACATCCTGAGCTTTCACATATGCTGTAGGCGAAGCCATCGACCGCTGACTCTTGCCACAGAATATGCGCGCGATCCGCGCGATCGATGACAAGCTGTGGCTGGATGGATACCGATCCAGGTTGATTGGAAACATTGACAATCTGATCATCTACCGTAAATGCTTTCGCCGTAGTAGAACGATAGTAAATATCACTGCCATCTGTAGAGTTGCTAGCCCAGGCTGCCGCGACCAGGCCGGAGTCCGCTACGGCCAACGCCGGTTCAGCAGCAGAATTCGACACAATCTGATTGGCCAAGATCTGAGGTTCTGACCAGTGCACACCTTGAGTTGAAAGTGAAAGCTGTGTCGTGGTCGAGCCAGGACGAATTGTTATAAAATCGACGATATCACTTGTCAAGCCCATGAGCAGTAACAAGATCACAGCACTCACCCCAACCAGAACGCCGACTTGCACTCGAGAAGGCTTTAGCACTGCGCCCACCTCACGCTTGTTCGCCATCCAGGTTAAAACCATACCGAGTAGAGCCCCAGCTATGGCTGTAAAGACAAGTGCGAACAGGAAAAGACGAAGCAGGTTTGTCAGGGCGGGAATGCCTGAAATACTTAAGGTATTGACATGGCGAAGTCCGTAACCGATCAATCCAGCGCCAATACCGAACCCGACCGCAGAGGCTACGATTAGCAACCAACTGTATCTCAGCTTCGCAAGCGTAAATGCCAGAACAATGCCAACGATCACCCCATAGATGACCCCGAACAGGGTAAACATGATGCCGTATTTTACTTGTTCGCCCAATACGCCATTCTGATACATGGCCGAAAAGAGGAAGAAGAGCAGCATAGGTACAAGCAAAATACCTTGACCGACGGCGAAGGCCCAGGCGCTGCCCCACACGTAACGCATCTTCGAGCCTACTTTATCTACGAGCCACATGAAATAGCCCGTCAACGCGCCTCCAGCCCCTGCGCCGATGGCTATGGTCAGATAAGTGAATATCAGACCAAATAGCAGGCGGATGGTTCCCTGGTTTTCCGGAATCAAGTCAAGCAGCCAGGCAATGTAGCCACTTCTAAACAATACGAGCTCTAAAGCAATGCCGAGCAATGATCCAACGAAGACGCCGGCAGCCATCAGAAGTGCATTATGTAAGTAGTTTGATCGATTTGATTTCATACTTTCAAGGGGGCTCCAGTTTGATAGGCTCTCATTGGTGTGAAGGGCTAGAGGGTTGGTACTAACGCTTCCGACGAACGATTAGCATAGGATACGATATAGCACGCCCTCCCATCAAGTCTGCAGCTTAAGGTAAATATACGGGTTAGGATATGAGGGTGTTCTGGATTATGATCGAGATGCAGATAACACCGCTGCAGTTCATCACTCACGACTCAGACCGAACGATGCCCATACATTATGACAGCATACGACCCCAAACACATCCGCCAGCACTTCCCCGCTCTTTCTCAAACAGATGATTTAGGTCAGCCATTGGTGTTCTTCGACGGCCCGGGGGGCACCCAGGTCACCCAGAGTGTCATCGACGCCATGAGCGACTACCTGCTCCGCCGCAATGCTAACGCCCACTCAGCCTTTCTGACATCCCAGCGCACGGATGAAACCCTGGTAGCCGCCCATCATGCCCTGGCCGATATCCTCAACGCGCCATCGGCAAATGAGATCATTTTCGGCGCAAATATGACATCACTCACCTTCGCTTTTAGTCGGGCCCTGGCGCGCAGCTGGCAAGCGGGCGATGAGATCATCATCACTCGACTAGACCACGATGCGAATATCGCGCCCTGGGTAGCACTTGAAGATCAGGGGATACGTGTGCGTTGGCTGGATTTCGATCCTGATGATTGCACATTACGCCTTGACGATCTAGATGATCTTTTGGGCAAACGCACAAAACTTGTGGCCGTGGGCGGAGCATCCAATGCAGTGGGCACTATCAATCCCATAAAACAGATCGTGGATAGAGCCCACAAGGTTGGGGCGCAAGTGTTTGTAGATGCCGTGCACCTGGCGCCTCATGTTCCAATCGATGTGCAGGACTTAGGCTGCGACTATCTTGCCTGTTCTGTCTACAAGTTCTACGGCCCTCATGTCGGCGTTCTCTGGGGTCGGTATGATCTACTTGATAGCCTACCCGCCTACAAAGTCCGGCCCAGCGATCCCAAACCACCCGGCAAGTGGATGACTGGCACCCAAAACCACGAAGGGCTTGCCGGTGCTACGGCGGCCGTCGATTATCTGGCCACACTGGGCGAGCAGTATGGTTCTGGCTATGCAAAGGCGTTCCCCGGCTATTCTGGCAGACGTTTGCAGCTCAAGCAGGGGCTGGCAACAATCGCCGCTTACGAGCGCGATCTGTTTATGCACATGCTCGATGGTCTTACAGCCATCCCCGGCATCGAAATTTTCGGGATAACAGATCCAGATCGTATGCCTGAGCGTGCACCAACAGCAGCGATACGGCTCGATACCCTCAGCCCCCAGGCCCTGTCTGAACGATTGTCATCCTATGGTATTGCTACCTACGCCGGCCATTTTTACGCCGTTTCAGTAATCGAACGCCTGGGCCTGACCGATCGCGGCGGCGTGCTGCGCATCGGTATTAGCCACTATAACACGTACGAGGAAGTAGACAAACTGGTTGAGATTTTGTCCGATCTGACCTGAGCATCTACCGGCAATGGGGGCAATGCCTATCGTGGGGGTACAAACAGTTTATCCCCCACCTCGATCTTAGCTTTAAGCAGACAGTTCGCCGAGGTTAGCTCAAGGACCGTCACATTCCGATTTCTTGCAATACGGGTGAGTGTCTGCCCTTTCTTGATTTCGATCACTTCCCATTTAGGCGGTTGCGTACATTCGCCGCTTGGTATGGGGGTGCCTGTTAATTCGATCTCTGCTGTCGCTGTCAGTGCCGCTTCGGCAGTGACTGTACCTCGAACATCGGCGAAGAGAATCATAGGTGTTCCCAGGGCAGTGACAATCTCGGGCTCTGGTGTCGGCTCCTCTATCCCTTCTTCGATGATTTGTGAGTCAGCGCCATTACCGGCGTCTGGTGCAAAAACCTTGAGACGGTACACTGGCGCCGAGACGTCGGGCGTTATCGTGGCGACGGCATTCTGCGCGAGTACATAGCCAGACTCAGGGTCCACAGATAAGGGTTCGGCCAGTGGCAGCGTGACGACATACATAGGAGCCCCGACCAACACATTGCCATACGGGACAAGCTCGCCCGGCAGCGGTGCTCTATCAGAAGTAGGTGCAGAACTGGACGTTACGGGAGTTGTCTCAAAGGATTCCTGGCGCTGGATGATGGCCCAAATCGCAAAGACACCTACACAGGCAACCACGAGCACCGCAAGCGGAACCCAAAAAGGAATGACACTAGCTGACTGCCCTGGTTCACTTTCTCCCCAGACCAACAGAGTTTCTCCCAACTGAAGGGTATCACCATCAGTCAGAAGTACGAGACTTTCAACGAGATCATCGTTGAGCCGAGTGACCGCCTGCAAGTTAAGTGTCGCCAAGCGCCATTGTTCCCCATCACGCTGCAAAATGGCATGCCGCGATGCAACCCAGCTATCCTTGAGACTGAGGTCACATTCAGAATCTGATCCAATTGTAAAGTTATCTCCTGCAACATGGACTTGTTGTCCATCGGGACGCTGTAAAAAGGGCATAACGTCTATCTGGGGGAATGGAAAAAGACGTACGAATATAAGAAGGCTCGACGAGGAAGCAGCCGAGTCAACGTGGATTGGAGAGCATTACTCACCTATGTAATCCTGTACCAGAAACACGGTTCTGTCAACTACAGTATACTGCAACATTCATACCACTTGACTCTTTTTACTTGCGGACACTCTCTACATTCTGTCACCCCTTTGGCAAGCGCCTTGCAGTTGTCGCTCAGGCCAGGCTATGAACAGGTCAAGCAGACAATGCAGAGGACGACGACATGCCAGTGAAGGGTCTGGCGCCGCATGACCGCGGAGATTCTTCACTGGTGTATCCCCATTTGAGACGCTTTCTACTCTGAATACGGGCTCATGTCGATGCGTATTGGCCGGCACAACCCATTCAGAATGACATTTCATGAAGGTGTGCGGTAGAGAAGGATACTGTACGACATGAGTGTCACGGCACCTGGAGTAGTTCTAGAGTTGCTACCATTCATAGGGTACAGTACCTGTCTCATCGACCGTATAAGCCCAACGTTTGATATAGGCCATGCCGTCCAAGAATTTATCACCTATTCGATCTAACTTCTGTTGTAGTTGTCGATCCAACTGTCTTTGTATTGTCCCGTATTCAGGCTGATCTATGAGATTGGCTAGCTGGTAGGGGTCGGTCTCATTGTCATAGAGTAACCAGGGGCCCTGTAGCGAACGTACATAGGTGTATCGCTTCGTCCGTAAACCTCGATATTCTCGTCCACCCTGCGAAGTCGACCACTGACCAAAAGGATGAGGGCACATCAATAAAGCAGCACCATCAGAAGGGTTCTCCTCTCCCTGCAGATAGCCACTGTAGTCCAGGCCTTGTACAGTGTCAGGAATCAGGATACCGCACAATCCCAACAGCGTAGGCATAATGTCAGGAGTGTCGAGACGGGCGTCCAGTTCTTTGCCCTCATGGCCGAAGCGAGCGGGATAATGCAACAGAAAGGGAATGCGAATGGACTCTTCCCACGGTTGTTGCTTCTTCATTGCCCCTGCGAACCGAGCATATCGCCATGATCTGAGGTGAAAATGAAGATCGTGTTTTCCTCGATCTCCAGCGCCGCCAATGTACTCCACAGGTCTCCGATACAGTCATCCAGAGCTGAGCAATGGGCATAATACCCTGCCAGCCACTCTCGAGCGTTCACTTCTTCAGATAGGGGGACGTTGAGGCGAAGCTGGATATCTTCGGGACGATACAACGTCCGGTACCGCTCTGGCGCCGTATGATAAGGTGCGTGCGGCGGCCCCCAAGAGAGCGTCAGCAGAAAGGGTTTGTTACTAGAATTATCATGGATGTAGTGCTGTGCATCTCGGGTTTGAGCAATAGCGTCGTAACCCTCCCACATTAGTTTTTCATGCGAATCCTCGGCGTAGAAGTAAGATTGGTTGTAATCGTGGGTACATTCCAGGGTTTTCCAGTAGTCAAAACCCTGACGGCTTTCAGGTGGAATGTATGCGGAACGGCCGCGCCCATCCACATGCCACTTGCCGATATAGGCGGTATCATATCCGGCCTGTTTGAAGGTCTTGCCAATGCTAACAACATCATCACTCAGGTGTACATCATTGACGAATACGCCGTGGCTGAGCGGATACTGCCCGGTAAGAAGCGTTGCCCGGGCGGGGCGGCATACCAGGCAACCCGCTACGGCATGTGTAAGATTGACGCTCTCCGCGGCCAAGCGATGGGTATTTGGCGTCTGCACTACGCCGTTACCGGCATAACCACATGCCTGGGCGCGCCATTGATCGGCAAAGATGTAGACGATATTTGGGGATGAGTTCGACATAGCATGCAAAACGCCTCCAGCGTTTCAGTGGGGCCATACACCTGTCTCCAGAAATGTAACGTGTTCGGGAGCGAGGAGGATGTCGGCAGCTTTCAAAGAGTCATCCAGCTGCGTGCGGTTCTGGCAACCGACAATGGGTATTGTGGTAAAGGGCTGGGAGATCAGGTAGCCGAGAATGACTTGTGTTGGCTGCAAAGAAAGTTCAGTCGCCAGACGATGCAAATGCCGATAACGTCCCACATTTGTGGGGCTATCGTAACGTGTATCCCCACCCACCTTGCCGGGTAGCGTGCCGTGCTCCATCTTGTAAAACAGACCTTGTGCTTGCGATGAATAGGGGATGGCTGCCAACCCCGACGACTGGTGGTAATCTCTCATCGTCTCACTCATGACGACCATGGTCTTATCGGCGATGGCCCCCACCTCGACGGTGGCCAGGCTCCACAGCATTTGATTGGCGACGAAGCCCTGCAAGCCACGCTCATTTGCATAAGCTTGGGCAGGCTGGATGCGAGTAAGCGTCCAATTAGAACAACCGAAGTATCGGATCTTTCCCGCCTGCACCTGATCGTTCAAAACTTCGAGAATATCACCCACCGGGCGGCTGACATCATCCCGGTGGAGCCAGTAAAGATCGATGGAGTCAGTTTGCAGATTTCTGAGACTGTCATGCAGGTCGGACTCGATCTCACGCCGTGACATGCGGGGGATGTGCATCGTGGCCAGGTCGGGGTGTGCGCCCTTGGTTGCGACGATAAGAGCCTGGCGATTGCCCCTCACCTTCATCCATTTGCCCACGGTTTTTTCGCTGATGCTGTTTTCGATGGGTAACCAATTGGCGTAAACGGCGGCAGAATCCAGGAAGTTGCCACCCCGCTCATGGTATTGGTCCAAAAGATCAAATGATGTACGCTCATCGATCTTGCTGCCGATATCACATGTACCAAAACAAATGGGGAAGACTTCTAATGCTGTGCTGGGAATGGCGATCTTATCGGCGATCTTATCGGCGATCTTATCGGCGATCTTATCGGCGATCTTATCGGCGATCTTATCGGCGATCTTATCGGCGATCTTAT
>PIVW01000758.1 GCA_003353825.1 Chloroflexota bacterium | reverse complement strand
ACCTGGAGCAAATGGGCGGATGGAGCAACCCCGACCAATCGCCAGACCGATTATCGCTATACAGGCCAGCGCCAGGAAAGCGAGATCAAACTGTACGACTACATCTCGCGCTGGTATGACTATCGGCGAGGGCGGTTTGTGCAGCCGGATACGATTGTGCCGAATCCTGGGAATCCGATGTCGCTCAACAGGTACGCCTTCGTCCTGAATAACCCTGTCAAATTCACAGACCCTACGGGGCACTCTGTTTGCCTCGATGCCGATTGTTCAGTTTTAGAGCACCCAGTGACTCACCGATTAATGGGTAGCCGCAGCGCCGGAAGTGCTCAAGCAGTTGCTGAGGGAGTACTTGAAATCTTCGGTGGTGTAGATGATCTTGAAGCAATGGCAACCATCTCAGATATCACTGCTGGATACTATCCTGGATGGGAAGAGTATCTACCTCACATGGGGCAGATTTTCATTGGTACTCAGAGCACAGGGACGTTTGCATTGATCAGTGCCGTGATGGCTGGAGGTTGTGGCGGTATTGGTCGCGAGTCTCGTGATTGTCCTGGCAACACGATGTATTTTCTCGACAAGGGATTCCATCCAGACTTTCGTGATCGTCACAACCAACCCTATCATGTATGGGGATACATAGCCCAGACTGCTACGCCAGGCAATCCACTTGCAAATGAGTTCAACACAGTGGTTATGTCGCAGTGGGCAAACTTGGTTCATGAAGTTGTACAAAGCGCAATAAACCTTGATGGTGGGTTTGGAACGAGTTGGCAGGACTTTGTACTATCAGAATCAGGCATGCAGATCGGTTATCAGATTACGTATGGCCTAATTACTTCTCCTTCAGATGTTGGTGACACGTTGAGGCGCGAACTGGGGCCTAATGGGCAGGGAAGTTCCGGGCGTTTACAGTGGTTGCAGTCAACATACGGGCCGTTACGAGGTGAGACTGGCCCATGAACAGATATCTCAGAAATATGGAACATCGAAACGTAATGCTGGGAAGATATCGACAGTTCTTGTTTCCGTTATTGGGAATAATCTTGCTTACCTCTTGTTCCTTACCAATTTCGTTGGCAAGAATACGCAAAGGTGACCTCGCTCAATATACGACACCCTTAGAAAGTGAGACCATCCACGACATCTGTTTAAAATTCGAACTGAACGAAGACAAACGCTGCGAACCAGGTCAGATCGTTTATGCTCCTGATTTTTTTCCAATAGTTCTAGATTATTATAGCGGAGGTGAGTTTACACGTGAAGATGTCGTAACCAAGCTTGGACGATACGAATATGATTGTGAGAAGCCTATCTATGTACCAAGTCTTGATAAGACATATTACACATGCTCTTATGATTTTAATGGTGACAAAGTATTTCCAATTGGTATTTTCTTTGATATTGAAGAATATCGCCATCTTGTTACACGTGTAATAGCGACAATAGGAGATAATTGAAATCTGATTAGCACAGTTAGCACATTCACAGCATCTTACTCCCCCAGCTTCCTGACCGATTTCCGGGCGCGAAGCAGGGATTAAGGGTCGGTGTTTTTACGACTCGCGTAACCCTAGGCGCTTACGAGCACCCGGACAGAATTAATGTTGCTGGGGGAAGGTTACCCAACCAATACTACTCAGAAGGAGGTAACGTCACACATTTTGAGCCCCAATTGAAGTGAGTCAGCAGTTCCTGGCCGATGCAAAGCTTGTCGAGACAGCGATAGGTGTGCTGTCAGGCGGTCAAACCATCGCGCAGGTTTTCATCCCGATGCCCACGCTTTTACGGCGGCCGACCCAACTCGCGCCTGGATCTGATCGAGATCAACCAGTCATCGACCCCCAGCTTCAGCGGCAGCGCTTGCTTATCGGGCATGCAGCAGGTCGAGTCCGCCCAATCGCTCGAGGGCGGCAGCAAAACCGAAATCAGCCAAGCCGCCGTTGTCAACGAAGAAACTTCCACCGTCGGCGGCTACACCAAATACTACTACGCGGGCGGCGACCTGCTAGCCTTCAACCGCAGCAGCGGCTACGGCCAGGACTATGGTAGGCGCTATGTGTTCAAAGACCATCCTTCGGCTTCGCTCAGGACAAGCCTGGCTCGACCAGCGTGATCGTCAACGGCGGCGGTACGAAACTGTGGGAAGACCGCTACAAAGCATATGGCGAAACGTACTACACCTACCGCAAAAACGACGACTCCAGCTTCCCCCAGCAAACCGGATATCGTTATACCGGCCAGCGGCAGGAGCCGGACATTGGTTTGTATGATTATCGAGCAAGATGGTATGATCCTTCACTAGGCCGTTTCCTG
>PIVW01000757.1 GCA_003353825.1 Chloroflexota bacterium | reverse complement strand
CACGCTGCAAGTGGCAAGTTCAACCTTGTCTGCAAGCGAAGTTGTACCTGCGACCTGCTACTTGCTACCTGCCCCAACGGGGCCTCATTTTCTCAGCGCAGTCTGGGAACAATTGCTAGGCTGTTAGGATTAGAATTTCACTGTTTTCAATCATTAAATCATCACCTTTGTGAAAGCTTTCAACTACATCATACCACACCCTCACCCCCACATCCGTGGTGGTCAAGTACCATCTTCATACATCTCCCCCATCTTCCGCACAACCCCCTTCATCTCCCCCAGCAACTCAACCCCACCCACAACCCGGCAATGATGCCGGTAACGCATCAGCGCTTGCAGCGTGCGGAACAGGTCTTCCGTCTCCCCGCGCACCACGGCGCTGCCATCGGGGCGGCGTTCGACGTCGTGAGAAGTCACCCAGCGCGGACGGGAAACGCCTTTACGCGCCACATCAGCGGAGAGTTCGTAAACGACTTCGTAGGTTTTGGGACGAGGCGGATAGGGCGGGAGTTTGGTGGGGAGCACACTGATATCTGAGATACGATCCAGACGGTAGTTGAAATAGCGGCGCATCGCATACTTACCCAACGGCCCGTCAGTGTAACGGCAGTAACCTCGAATGTAATAATGCCCGTCGTCAAAGTATGGATCGTCGTAGAACTCAGCCACATGGCGGCGCGGTGTCTTATCGGTTTGCTGGGGCGATCCATACAGAAATTCAACCTGACAGCGTCGTTCAAGGACATCGAGCAGCCGCGCCCACACCCCCTCTGGTATCTCGTGCTCGTCCCGCTGTGTCAAATCTACAGACAACATCCCTCGCTGTCGTTCGATCTCCGCCCTACGATTGATATCCAGCCAGGATCGTAGCCTTCCTAATAGGGCATGAACTTCGTCATGTTTAGGTGAATCAAGCTCAAATGTATCTTCCAACCAGGCGATTATTGCCAGGTCCTCATCCGGTAGATCGAGGAGCGGCAACCACGTATCTTGCAGCATATAAGCACGCTCTTTGCGATCATAGCGGATCTCAACGGTTAGCTGTTCGCGAATCCGTTTTAAGTCGTTTTCAAAACGCTTGCCGAGCGCTTTATCCTCGACATTGCCATAAGCATCCCTCCCTTCTGACTCGTACACAGCCTCTATCAAATGCATGCGGCCAGTCCGGCCACGTTCTAAGCGACGGATGATGGCTAGACATCGTCGTAACACAAGCCATTGACTCTCACGACTTGCTGACATACAGCAACCTCACTTACAGCAGCGCTTTGTGAGCACGTCTCATTTTCCTAAAAGGTTTGTACGGTTAGCGATAACGCTGACAAGTGTCTGGAACATTGCTGCATTGGCTCCCATCCAGCGTCGTGGCGGCTTCAGCAGTAAGATGTCGTCAAAAGTACGGATATTGCGACAAATATCAAGACATACTTTGCATTGTAAGTGACTTCACTTTGACTGGCAATTGTGGATTTCAGATGATCACCGGGATTCCTGAAAAACCAAATGGCATAAGTCTGAATGGCCACGAAGGGCGTATCGACAGGACCAAGCGACAAAATCGCCAGAAATACCGCGAACAGTTACCAGATCGCCACGAAAACGTATTGACAAATATTTAAACTCCTAGTATAGTTTTTTCACTAATAGGAAAAAATGAATGGAAAATGTCATCGAAGCGATTGGACAACGCCTCAAGGAACTTCGCCTGCAGAAGGGTCTGACGCTGGAAGAAGTTTCGGAACGAAGTGGCTGCACACCAGGTTTTCTATCTCAAGTTGAGAGAAACAAGGCCACACCTTCCATTAGCCTGATGTACGCGCTCGCCCAATCATTAGAAACACGCGTTTCCGAGTTTTTCCCCGAGACCATTCAATCCGCGAAAATCGTCAGGCACGATCAGAGGGAATCCTTCACATTTGAGGGATCGGCCATCACTTACTCTCTGTTGACAACGAAATTTCCACACTCCGCCATCGAAAGTTTTTTGCTAACCATTTTACCATCGAGTCATGCCTTGCCTACCGATGAATCACGAACGCATCGAGGTGAAGAATTCGCCTATGTTCTGCAAGGGGTTTTACGAATGTGGTATGGCGACACTTTTTTCGATATTCATGCCGGTGAAACCATCCATTTCAATCCCGGCAATCCCCATCGCCTGGAGAACCCCGGCGCAGATCCGGCAACAGCATTATGGATTCTCACACCAGCGATTTTCTAGACCTCATGCCGGTCGTTCGCCATAAGCGCCTTAACGCCTAGATTACCATATCACCCGCGCGACCAACCGACCACACGACCACACGACCACACGACCACA
>PIVW01000756.1 GCA_003353825.1 Chloroflexota bacterium | reverse complement strand
TCTTCGAGCACTGGGTTGATGCTGAAGCATCAGGATCAGCGGCGGCCTCCGGCTAGCTTTGTCGAGGCCGGCGATCGGCGCAGCGCACGCATCGCCCAGATGCCAACAACAGGTCCGAATGCCAGAACCATAAAAGCGTATTCCCAGCCTACGAGCGCTTGAACCATGGGAATCAAGCGTATTGTGAACAGGGTGAGAAGAAATCCAAGGCTGGTCTGAAGGGTGAGCGTGGTTCCGGTGTAGGCCGGTATACACAATTCTGATACACAGGCTGAGAACTGTGCGGAATCAGCGACAATGGCGAACCCCCAGATCAACGCCAGACCCACCAGCAAAATGGGGTTGCCGCCGAAGAAGAATCCGATCAACAATGAGATCGCTCCGCTGATGAGCAGTGAGGTGATGGTTATGGCCGTGCGTCCGAAACGATCGGCCATTTGTCCGGCGATCAGGCTGCCCAGTCCACCCACTGCAATCACGGCGAAGGTCGCGGCTGCAGCCCAGGCGGGTGCGACGCCAACGAGGGCGAAACTGGCCAGAAAGAAGGCGGGAATCCATGCCCACATCGCATACAACTCCCACATGTGGCCAAGGTATCCTATATTGGCCAGGAGTGTGTCTCTTTCACGTAAGATATCGCTTACCAGTCTGAGATTAAATGGCGGCGCTTTGGCGCGATACGGTCCTTCATCCACAAATAAGAGAGCGACAAGCCCTCCCACGATGGCTGTCGCCGCCGCCAGATACATCACTGGCTGCCAGGCGCCGATCCCGCCAAAGGCGTTGAGCAAGTGGGGCGAGGCAGAACCCAGCGTAAGGGCGCCGACCAGCAGGCCTATGCCCAGGCCTCGATCAGCTTTCGTCCAGGTCGCCATGATCTTCATTCCCACGGGATAAACACCTGCCAAAAAGACACCGGTGAGAAAGCGCAATATCAGGGCGAGGCCGAGCCCGGTCGCAACTGCTGGTATCAAGGCGGTGGCGAGGCCGGCTAATAAGGCGGACGAGGCGAAAAACCAGCGCGAGGGAATTCGATCCGCCAAACTGAACATAGCCGATGTCAATGTTCCCACGACAAAACCGATCTGTACAGCCATCGTCAGCCAGGCCCGGCCGCCGTCATCTAGTTGCCAGGCCTCAGTCAGGGCCGGAATGATAGCGGTAGCAGAGAACCAGACAGCCATCGCCAGTAACTCAGCCAGGGACAATAACAGAAGCGTTCGCCATTTAAGCCGGAGAAAGGGTGCTTCGCTAGTACCTGACATCACGTAACACGCAACACGCAACACATGTTCTATCAGCCTCGCCCGTCAGTCGGCGCTGACCTTGACCCCCCGCCAGAAAGCTACATAGCCCGTTATCTCTTTGGCGGCATCCTTTGGCTGCGGATAGTACCAGGCAGCATCCTTATTGGTCTTGCCATCGGCACTGATTGAGTAGTAGCTGGCGGTTCCTTTCCAGGGACAGGCGGTGGTCTTGTTGCTGGCGACAAAGTATTCTTCGTGGATGGAATCGGGGGGAAAGTAGTGATTACCCTCAATCATGATTGTATCGTCACCCTCAGCCAGAACGATGTTATTCCACGTGGTTTTTTGCATTGTATGAAGCTCCCTTTAGTGCCTGCACTGTTTGAAACAGGCGCAGAAGTGTGATGTTTTGGATACGTCTGGGGGTAAAGCCCAAAACCTAGAGTGTGCAGGGGTTGTGAACCTTACGCTTTCTCGAATCAATTCTTCGGGCGTTCGGCATGCCACCACCAGGCGCTTGCAATCGCCAATAGAAGCAGAGTGGGCGGCCATTCCAGAGCACGCACCCACTCGTATTCACGAAGATCCTGAGGATTGATGTAGGTGACATATGAAAATATGATGGCAGCGCTGAGATAAAGCCAGGGCGCGAGCAACCACCACCGCCCCGACTTTTCTTCCCGACCGGGGGCCAGAAATGGCAAAAATACTATGACGATTAGCAGATACCAGGGATGTAAAGTTGGTGTTAGTAGGACATAGGCCATGAGCGGTACGGCCATCAAGCGCAGGACGCCGCGACTCTATGTGATTGGCGGCGTGCTGCCCACCAGACTGCGGCTAACACAACCAGTAGTATAAACCCCACCGTCATTTTTACCAGGCGATCGGGCGAGGTCATACCGGCGCTCGTTATAGCTTGCTCAGCCCAGTAAAACACCCCGCTATTAAATTCCCGGCATGGTTCATGGAACCGGTACAGAGATAAAGAAGCACGTTTACAATTGAATGAGGAGAAAGGCTAAAAGGGCATAGGCGGTCTTTGCTCCGAGCAGTGATTGCGAGGAGCAAAGA
>PIVW01000755.1 GCA_003353825.1 Chloroflexota bacterium | reverse complement strand
TAATATCCCGGTCCAGCGACAACGCCGGATGAGGGATCTGAATGACGACGGGATTGGAGAGTACCTCCTGGAAATCGACCTGGCACGTGGCCGGGAGGTACATCGGGAAGCTACGGGACTCCACCCGGACACCATTAGCGTCCGGCACGTGTCAAGCGTCGGGGTCGGTTCAAGGGGCCGCGGGAGAGGCATTCATTCCTTCGAGGTCTCGGCGTCTTTGTTTTCCGTCGCCGCGCCCACAGACGACGTATTATCGTTCTGCAAGGCCAATGTGAACGACATAAATGTGACGGAGTCCATTACCTGCACCTTCACGAGTTCTGAAGAAGACCTTGACGTTCAGGCGGTCGTTGAGCAGATCAACAAGGCGATATACAGGTCAAATGCTTATATCTCATCTGACGCCCATACGGTGATTGAAGCATATGCCGGCAAAGGGCCCCGGAGCCATGACATCCGATATAGCCACGGCCTGAATAGCGACTGTACCGTGTCTACTGGCGAGCCGGGGGACCCGGGCTACGCGGCTACTGCGGTGAGATTGGATGATGATGGGCTTGATAAACTTTCTATCTACGTCGGTCAGAATGGCAACGCTGATACCTTTGGGGCCGGGTCTGCGTCACTCGTCTCTACGAAGAAGCTGTTGGACATGACGACGGGCATTATAACGCAACCCGGGGAGGCCGGTATCATGATAATCGCCGGCAGCGGTGGTGCCGGTGGCGGGACGAAGCACAGAACAGGATTCCTGGTCCTGCGTTGCTATGGTGGCCAAGATGGGTATGCAGGCGGGCAGGCCCCTCTGAGCGTTGACAACGACGTAAGCGCGGCGGGCGCCGGCTTGACAGGTAACGATCTTGATGGGGAGGGTGGCAACTTGGACGGAGAGGGAAGTGGCGGTGCCGGTGCGGGTAATTACATCACTCGTGAGGGTACCGAGGGAATTGGCGGCTTTGGTGGGATGGACCAGTATTCGGAAAATTACCAAAGCGTTTTTGAGGGCGTCAGTTTCGAGTGGCGCTGGGGTGCTGGCGGAGACAGTGAGCAAGACCGAGGCCACGCTTCGGGCGGTGGTGGTTTCGGCGGCGGCGGCGGCGGCGGCGACACAAGCCACCACAAGGGCGGAGGTGGCGGAGCTGGCAGCTGGTCACGACAAGCCACAATCAACCCGGACCGCAAACTGATACACGGTGCCAATAAGGCCTCGGGTCCGAAGGTTCTGATCACTTTTGAGGTTACGAACCCTTAACTCACAACTTGCATTTGCCTGCGAGTCCTGATGACCCGATCAGCGAGAAGAGCCTCTCTCCATGTCGTTTGGAATGAAATGAAGTGATCGCCGCGCATAGCCGCTCTTTTCGAGGCCCTCCTGATCTGACGCGGGCACACGGTCCGGGCTCCACCCATCGCACCTTCGCGGCTGTGTTGTGTGTAGCAGAATCAAAGGGGTCAGAGTTAACCCTAACGTTGCATAAAAACGTCTCAACCGGCATCGCAGATATGCTTGAGATGGTTGCATTTTCTGGGCAGACGCTGGCCTCCGGCTCGTAGAGCCTACGCCTCGGAGAGATGCTGGATACTTGATGCTGTATATTCAGGAGTGCACTAATGGCGAACTCCAAAAACATCCGGTATCCAGGAACCAGTATCCAGGAACCAGTATCCAGGAACCAGTATCCAGGATCAGGCAATACTGGCAAAGGTTTTCGCCCCAACGGTCTAGGTCGGGTGTAATATTTTATGCAACTATAGGGTTAATTGATTAGAACTAGAATTTCACCGGAATTCTCTTTTATCAAATGTCTCTGACCGCATTCAATTGCTATGATATGAGGTGATGGATCATGGATGTGGAGGAGGTTAAGTTTGGCAATTGTTAAAGTTACAGGAGGGTAATGGAATGAAAGCAAAAGCAATCGCAACGATAGTGATGACGCTGTTTTTGGTAAGTATAGTAGGAATAGCATCCACTGCCAGTGCCAAAAAACCAAAACCGTCTCACGACCGGAAGAGACCAGGAGAGAACCTGGAGTTCCGAGCAGGCATCATCGTTGACCCGAACGGATACGCAGCCGTCGGGGGTACTTACCCCGTAGACCTGGACATCCTCGAGGTGGCAATTCTAAGTTCGGGAATAAACAATTGGAAAGTGTTGAAAGACTCGGTATCTATAGAGCTGCATGCAGGGAACCGAAGCATTAATATCCCGGTCCAGCGACAACGCCGGATGAGGGATCTGAATGACGACGGGATTGGAGAGTACCTCCTGGAAATCGACCTGGCACGTGGCCGGGAGGTACATCGGGAAGCTACGGGAC
>PIVW01001534.1 GCA_003353825.1 Chloroflexota bacterium | reverse complement strand
GTCCTTGCTCGATGGCAACCTTACCTACGGCAAAGGCGATATGTTTACTGACCTGGTGGATCTCTTCCAGCGGCGGTAGCAGTGGGCCTTCGCCTTCGAGTGCCAGAGGCGAGCACTCGGCTAATGCGCGGCTCGATGCCATCAACATCTCATTGCTTACCCGTTTGGCACCGGCGGCTAAGACGCCCAGACCTATTCCGGGGAAGATATAACTGTTGTTACATTGGGCGATTTCAAACGTTTCATCTTCCACTACTACCGGTTCGAATGGACTGCCCGTTGCAACGAGTGCCTGACCTTTTGTCCAGTGCAGCAGATCTTTCGGTGTGGCTTCGACCCGGCTCGTTGGATTAGATAGCGGGAAGATGATTGGACGAGAACAATGGCTATGCATCATTTTGATTATCTCCTCACTGAATACACCTGGGGCACCGGATACGCCAATTAACACCGTAGGTTTAGCGTTGTTGACGACATCCAGCAGTGAGATATTTTCACTGAAACTGTCCCATCTCTCGATGTCATCACACTTCTGCGCCCGCCTTTGTTGGAATGGCAACAGG
>PIVW01000754.1 GCA_003353825.1 Chloroflexota bacterium | reverse complement strand
AGTCCTACTGCAATGATTTTGCCGGGGCGGCGAATTGGCGCCTCCAGAATGACGCTATCCAAAGCGAGGGGTTGGGCGGCGGCGGCAGCCTGGCGGATGGACTCGAGGCCAGCTTTGATGGCACTTTTGACATCTGGCCAGGGCAGTGGCAGGACTGCTTTATCTTCCCAGACAGCGGCGAGCGTTTCGTTTTGGTAGCGGATAGTTCCTAGACGCATGAGTTTATGGCAATGAAAAGAGTGTGGTTGGGCACAGACTCATTTTTGAGTCACGCTATTGGTAGATACTATCTATTAAGTGCTTATGAAAAATGATCGACAAAAAATTGTCTATCTTGGACTCTCATCTGACAAGGTGAGGGGGTGACAAGGTGACAAGGTGGCAAGGTGGCAAGGTGGCAAGGTGTTCACTTCATCACCAAGTCATTTATAGCAGCGAAATTCGGAATAATCATAGTACTAGACTGTTGGGTTCTTGTGCGATGGGCAAGAAATATGGACAGGATTTACAGGACTAACAAGATTAGATTTAGATCTTTGAAAATCCTGTAAATCTAGGTTCTGTTGACATTTGGTGGATAGTCATCAAATGACGAACAATATGTATCTTCTCAATATTCCGGGGCACTCGCCGAATGAATTCGGGCTCTAGGGGCGGGGTTCTACGAACCCACGCCGAACATCCACCTTCGTGGACGGGTTAGTTCCCCCAAGTTATTGAGAAAATACATCCTGTCTATTCTTTGATTGGTTCTGGCTCGTCCGGGTTAGGGAAAGGGCAAGCTGTTCAGGCTCAGGAAATGAATCAAATACTGCTATCCATTCGCCGCCAATATATTTCCAGCCATGTTGCTGCGGTTTGATTCCGGCAGGGGCAAGCGCCGGGGCGCGGGTTAGATCCGGCAGTGCAAGTAGCATGGTCGTTCTCGCCAGTTGTAAAGCAAACAGCACACTTGGAGTACATTCATCTACCGGGAGTGGCAACAGGAATATGTTTTGATCACCTAAATGAGGATGTTTCGCCAAAACAGTGCGATAACCCCGTACAGTCTGCCAGGGTATGATCGTCGGGGTTAGGATGACGACCAATGGATCTGCCTCGGCCAGATGTGTGAACCCAAAGTCCTGTGCCAGCGTGAGTGCTTCGATCTGTCCGGGGGCCGTACCTTCACCTAGCGCTGCAAAACTGAGAAAAGCCTGTGCAAAGCGTGGCGCCAGGATACGGGTGATAGCGCCAGCCTCTCCCATGGTGATACCGATGCCGGGGTGATTCAGCTGAGACAACCAGACCAGGGGAGGGAGCACATCCTCGATCATTTTCCCATTTCCCACCAATTTGACGACATCCGCGCCTTGCGAGCGGATCAACATACCTGTGCTGGCCCAGTCACCTGACATCCCCTCGAAGTCATGATGCGACCCAATCAGTTGAGTTGGAGATGATCGAGATCGATGGATGGAGGTCAATGTGTCACTTTCGACATCGACAAAGGGCGCACCCAGAGCAACGGCTCGATTGAGAATGTCTAATCGTTCTTGTTCTGGACCGACGAAACGTCCACCTTGGCGCCGTGGCCGACACGTTATGATTGCAGGTAGCGAACTGTGTTCCAGTAGGTGCTCGAGATTAAAGTCACCCATTAGATCAAGGCGGTATTCAACGAGAGAGGCGACGCCACTCACACTATCAGCCTGAGCGAGGGCCGATGTTGTGTTTTCAGCGGCAATGGCAACAGCCAGGTGCGTGGGCATGAATACTCGTCAAAATACAAGGTAACCTGTACGCTCAGATGATCAAGCGTAGGTTACCTTGTAACAAGTCAAAAACCGCCATACGTCGCTTATGACGGCTCGTGAATTTCGTATAGTGTGTTTGAGTGATTAGTTTTCCACTACTTCTTCGGTTTCGGTCTTGGTTTCAGCTATAGCTTCATCACCCTCTTCGCCATCTGCGGCCTCTCGAAATTCGCGCACGCCTGAACCCAGGGCCTTGAAAACCTCTGGCAGACGGCCGACGCCGAAGATCAGGAGAACGATGACAAGAACAAGGATTAACTCAGTGGTGCCAATACTTCCTAACATAATATCCTACTCCGAGAAATGGAATGCAATCATTATAGCACGGATTTTCCCAAACCTGCTAGCAATTGTTGGTAGCGTAACTAAGTGGGGACAAGATTGACCTCGACAGGCCAGTCGACACTGAGGTCGGAACAGATGGCAGTCATGGGCAAATCGGAAATGTCATAACCAGCCAGTTGCAGGGGACACTTGCCACGGATACGCTTTTGTGCGTCTTGAGAGAAGGTTGTGAAGCGATACACAGTT
>PIVW01001533.1 GCA_003353825.1 Chloroflexota bacterium | reverse complement strand
CAGCGTGCCCGCGTCGAAGATCAACGCCAGCGAGCCGAGCGACGTTTCCAGATCGACAATTTTGGCGCTGCTGAGGATGTTGCTGATCAGCAGCACGGTGACGAACAGTGCCATCACCAGATCATAGTAGTGGTAGTGCCGTGTCTCTGTGTTCATGCGCGCCATTGTAGCACACAACCTGCATGATTTGAACGCTCCGTTGTGGACACCTATACAGGTTGCCCAAGCTGGATGCTTACCCAGCCCATCTTCACCGGAACCTTGTGGTAGAATGAACTATGCGTAATTCCCGTGTGCCAAACAACCCAAATTGCTCAGAAAAAAGGAGCCTGCTGCATGTTTGCTAACTTGCCGAAGTGGGATGCCCTGCCCCGCCCTTCGCGTTGGGCGCTTGTTGTAGTTGTGGTTTTGCTCTGCACTGCGCCGGTCTGGGGCATTGTGGCAGATGCCGTGTTCAGCGACTATTACGACGAACGGCACGATCTGGTCCTCGACGATGCCTATACCTACGACAAGCGCGGCGGTGAACCGTTTGTCGACCAAGATGACATCTATTGGACGGAG
>PIVW01000753.1 GCA_003353825.1 Chloroflexota bacterium | reverse complement strand
GTGGATTCGATATCGCCACGTTTGGCATCCAGGATGACGGGAATATGCTCGGGGATGGCAGCGAGGGTATCTGCCAATAGGCCATGGCCATCGCTACCCAGTGCTTCATAAAAGGCGATATTGGGTTTGAAGCAAGCGGCGAGATCGGCGGTTTGCTCGATCACTGCCCTGTTCCAGGCTAGCAAATCGGGATAGCGGTCGGGTAAACGCTCTGGATGTGGGTCCAGGCCAATGCAAAGCGGCGCCTGTCCTTTGGCCAGTAACCCTGATAGCTTGTCTAGAAATCGATTGGACATAAGTGATTAATCCGGGGGCTGCAAAAAGGGCGCACATGAGTGCGCCCCCTTTATCTGATAGGTTTCGAGATTCAGTATTGTCCCTTGAATCTAATACAGGAACATCGGTTTACCTTGGACATGAGCGATCTTGGGCCTGTATTCATCGACATCATAAAACTCTTCGACATCAACACGTTTGATACCTCGGCTGGTGTAGTCTGCGGCCACATGGGTGTAGCGCCCTTCACGCAGGGCGACCATGCGGCCGGTGATACCACGGGTTGCCAGGTCAACGGCCATGGCGCCGTAATTTGCAGCAACGATGCGATCGAGCGCATCGGGGGCGCCGGAGCGCATCAGGTAGGCAAGTTGCTGGTAGATGATGTTCTGCCCGGTGATTTCCTTGATCTGCTGGGCCGTAGCATTGCCGACTCCGCCCAGTTTCTTGTGCCCGTAAGCGTCCTCTTCACCACTCTCATGGATATCACCATCGATCATGGTAGCGCCCTCAGAGATCGTAACGAGGCAATAGTTGCTGGGATTAATAGCCTTGTCTCTTAATAGCAGTTTCGCGAGCTTATGCACATCGAAGGGCACTTCCGAAATGATAGAACGGTCGACCTGTGCGCAGTAGGCGCTGATCAGCGAGGTTTCGCCGGAATTGCGGCCAAAGAGTTCGACCACTCCGATGCGTTCGTGTGAGCCTACCGCTGTACGAAGGTTCGTGATCAATTCGACCGAACGAGTTACAGCTGTACTGAAACCCAAACAGTAATCGGTGCCAAAGACATCATTGTCCATGGTCTTGGGGATAGAGACGACTGGGAAGCCTTCACTGTGGATGCGCGCACCATACCCCAGGGTATCATCACCGCCAATGGGGATGAGCACGTCGACACCCAATTCTGTCAATGTCTGCAATATCTTGGGCGTGGAATCGATATTGCCATTTGCATTGCGTGGATAATCATCTTCATTAAGGAATGCGGGAAGGGAGCCTGGCCTGGCATTGCTGGGTTTGGTACGTGATGTATGCAAGAAAGTGCCACCGCTGCGATCGATCGTGCGCACGATCTGTTTATCCAACTCGATCACCCATGTTCCCCAGCTGGAAGGATCATCGTGATTGTAATTCAGCGGACCTGCCCAACCGCGCCGCAAACCTAAAACGCGCCAACCTTCATCGATTGCACGGTTGACCACTTGCTTGATGGTGGGATTCAGACCAGGGACGTCACCGCCACCGGTAAGAACGGCCATTGTTTTTTTCTTTGCCATGATAACCTCTTTGCTGTTTTATTTGGATGAGTACCCAGGATTAGATCCTGAATGAAAGTAGGACTGTGTCATGCAAGACCTTTTTTTCGTACCTGATTTATACACGATTTTTGTCCCTTTGACCACTCCATTGAACACCGGAGCATTGCTATCGAAGTGGTTGTAAGTGATGATTTAGGCCTTGCCCGGTACAGCGGCTATAAGCACCGCGCGGATAAACATACCATTTTCCATTCAGGTACGATAATGGGTGAAAGCGAATTTTCTCAGTCACGACTGGATGATTTCGTCTGCAACTTGGAAGGATACCGCGGCTTTAGCGATCCAACTTCTGCCAAATCATCCGCTTCACGCTGATCGATTTCACTGCGATGATCGTAGTAGTACGTGAGTGCTGCATGGATCTGTGCGTGCGTCAGGCTGAAATCATCCACAAGTTCCTCGATAGGGCGATGCTGCTGAATATACCAGTTGGCGATGTCAGCCACTGTGATGCGACGTCCAATGATGCGCGGGTTTCCCCCTCTGACTTCAGGCGTAACCACAATGTGCCTATCGCAGGTTGATACCACGTCCTGGTTCAAATTGGAACTTGTGTAAGTTGATCCTTGTGTTTGCATGTGTAAATTTGCAATACCGCAAAATCTACTACGGCAGTAGCAGCAATTCCCGTTTTGAGGTCATATTTTTCTTGCTTCAAATTCCTGGGAGGCAAGACTCACTTTAACAAAGCATTTCCAGAGTTCGAGTGGCTGAAATCAAGTCAATGCGTTCTGT
>PIVW01000752.1 GCA_003353825.1 Chloroflexota bacterium | reverse complement strand
AAACCCTTTTGCTTTGATGGCGTCGCCGTCCAGGTAGAGATAGGGGCGAAAAAAATCTTTTACCAGCTTATCGCTGCCAAACAGTGTACTGCTGATCTCTGTGGCCGTAGCCAATACGTCGTCGCCATAATACCGACCCGCCTCATAGCCCAGCTCAGTAGCATACTCGGGCATCTCGGCCATGCCGTGGTCGGCGGAAAATACGATCAGAGTATTATCCAGGCCAATCCGTTGATCAATAAATTTGAAAAGGTCTGCCAGGGTGCGATCCAGTTGCAGCAACACGTCCTCGCTCTCCAGGCTGGCGGGGCCGAAAAAGTGATTGACGGCATCTACCCCAGAAAAACTGATGGACAGATAGTCTGTGATTTCGTCCTCTCCGACCGCCTCGGCTGCAATAAGGTCTTTGCCAAAATCGAGCAGCAAGCGATCGCCTTCAGGACCGACCAGCACGCGGGTAAAGAACAGGGGATGATCCTGCGGGCCATAAGGGTGAGGGAAAGTTCGACTGTAGCCTTTCAGATCTATCTCATAAGGGCGATCGTCGCGTCGTCCTGGCCGATATTTTTCCGGGTTCATAGACAATTCCCACTGCCCGTCACCCAATTGCTCCGCCTTTCGCTCGCCATTCCAGCTGTTTACCCATTCCGGGTATTTGTCCATGTAGTAGGTGCTGCTTTCGAAGTCGCCGGTGTTGGTGGAGTACCAGTAGGCAGTACCGGTCTTGCCCGCCATGGCGACTGCGCCACGGTCCTTGCCGGAAATGCCGAAGATCTTCGCCTGGCCATCGGTAGAGACCTTCAGAGTGTCGCCGAAAGTGGGGACGAGTATCCCACGAGGAGATCGGCCGCTAGAGCCGGCTCTTTTCTGGGCGGGATCTACTTGTTCACCTTCCGCGATGTCCTGCCGGGTGGGAATCAGCGGTGCATTCGCATCCTCGATGTTGTAGCCCAGCTCACCACTACTGGCGTTATACCAGACGTTGCCGATCATGCCGTGTACAGCCGGTGTTGCCCCTGTTGCCAGGGTAGTGTGACCCACAATGGTTTCGGTGTTGGCATGCAGGTAGTGAGCATTGTGGTAGACCACACCCTTGTTGCGCAGGTAGTTCAGGCCATCTTTACCGAAATTATCTGAGTAGAGGTCTAACCTGTCGCCACGCAGCCCGTCCACGGTGATCTGCAAGACCAGGCGTGGCATATCGGCCGCAGCCAGCTGGCCAGTCGTCAGAACGAGCAAGATAACAAGAATCGAAATCCTGGGCATTGGTTACCTATACGTTTCTCTCTTATCGATTATCACTGACCGCTTACTCAGTGCCTAAGTTACATCTCGGGTGTTTTCATCATATATAGAAACTCTTGCACCGCCGCAGTAGATTCCGGCCGCAGGTTGTCGATGCCGGCATACGGCATACCGGTGGCGGGAGGCGCATCCGGGTACTTGACCTTGCGTTTCATATGACGCCCTACCATGCGCACGAACTTGGCGCCGCCCCATGCACCAATTTGGGTTGATACCGGCCACTCTTCCCGGGTATCGCGAAACAGGTCATAGAACTTCGCCAAAACCGCATTCTCCGCACCGGACGACAGGTCGAACTTGTACTGTTCCTTGACGATTCTTTCCAGTTTATTGATGTTGTAAAGAAACACGTAATCACGTCGACTGAAAGTATCGCCATTCAGTAACAGGGAAGTCTGGTCGATGCCGTCGATAACACGGTCGGTCGGAATTTCATCCATACCGTCACCGAGACGGGCAATCGTGGTGAACAGATCGCTCACATGGATGATGTCACCAGCCACTGAGTCGGCCTGGATCATACCGGGCCAGCGAACAAATGCGTCCACTCGAACGCCACCTTCAAGCGTGGAACCCTTACCACCCCTGAACACCATCGGCGTATAACCTGATCCGGGCGAGTATTTGGTGAAGTGACCATTGTCACCCATAATGACTACCAGAGTGTTGTCGGCGATACCCAGTGTGTCCATCTCGGTCATCAGTTCACCGATCCACTCATCAACCAGTTTCATCTTCTCCACGTAGATACCACCATTGGGCGTGGTGTATTGATCTGTGGTCGTGCGTGGACCAGTCAGCGGATATAACGGCCAGTATTGCAGGAAGAAGGGCTTGTCAGACTTGGCCAGCTCACGCAATTGCTCCAGGGCCTGATTCTGGTAGCGTACGTTCATTTCGTGATACTTGGCTTCGGTCCAGCGCTCGCCCGGCTCCATATATACCTCGCGCACGTTCTCTCCACGCTTACCTTCGACACCGGTGACCATGGATGAGGCATCCGTGCGCAGCCACTCGTCCATGGTGTA
>PIVW01001532.1 GCA_003353825.1 Chloroflexota bacterium | reverse complement strand
GCTCTCCAACCAAACTCGAAGCATTCTTTGACTGTCCCTGGTAGCAGTACGATATGTTTGGTATCACCATGGCTCAGTGCAACTGCCTGTTTCAAGTCACCCTGTGACGTGCGTGTGGGCAGCCCCGTGCTGGGTCCCATACGTTGGATATTCCAGATGACGATGGGGACCTCGGCGAAATACGCCAACCCGACATATTCTCCCATCAGACTGATCCCCGCTCCAGATGTAGATGTCATCGCTCGTGCACCAGAAAAGGCAGCCCCTATCGTGATGCCGACTGCGGCAAGTTCATCTTCCGCCTGGATAATGGCGTAAGTTCGTTTTCCATCTTCTGTGTCACGAAGGCCGGGCAGGTATGCGCTCATACTTTCGACTAAGCTTGTGGCAGGAGTGATCGGATACCAACCTACGACTTGTACGCCGCCATAGATTGAGCCAAGTGCACCAGCCGTGTTGCCATTAGCCATGATGAGACCATCAGTCTTGTCCATAGGTTCAATGTGGAAAGGATCTACTTTTTCAAGATTTTCCTTGGCCCAATTAGCGCTGGCTTCGATCACGCC
>PIVW01001531.1 GCA_003353825.1 Chloroflexota bacterium | reverse complement strand
CTGTTTGATATAGACTGGCAGGGCACCCAGCAACTAGTCCAGGCCATGGCGGAGGATCTGGTGCGCGTTTTCATTCTGCCGCCATCTGCCGAAGAACTCCGCCGCCGCCTGATTGGCCGCGCACAAGACACCGCCACAGTCGTTGCCAGGCGCATGGCCGAAGCCCCGAACGAGATCAGCCATTGGGCAGAATATGATTATGTCATAATCAACAGCGATCTTGACGAAGCCAAATTATCCTTAGCCGCCATCTTGAGAGCAGAGCGCCTAAGGCGCAAGCGGCGCCTTGGTCTAACGGAGTTTACACGGGCTCTTATTGAGAAGCTGTAGCCGGGCCCGATCCGTTGAAGCAAATCACACCGCCGCAGATAATCTTCAGAGCGACACAACCAGCCATGCGCCGGTATGATGCCAGTAAAGGCCAAAGCCCGCGTTGCCGATGACAGCACGCATCCTACATGTGGAAGCTGAAGTTCACACTGCCAATGTGCGATACCTGGTCTTCCCCAAACAGCCCATCATAGCTAAATCCAAGCGTAGTAGCATCCCCAGAGCGGACATTAAGTC
>PIVW01001530.1 GCA_003353825.1 Chloroflexota bacterium | reverse complement strand
GACAACTGACGCTCTTCGGCCAACGTCTCTTCGCCGGTTAGGCAGTGATCCGACACGGTTAGGATCGCTAAGGATTCGATACCCTGCTGGTGGGCTAAACCATAGAGACCTGCAACTTCCATATCGATGCCGAGTACCCCGAAACGCTCCAGTGCCGGGATCATATCCTCATCGGGATCGTAATACATATCGCCACTGAAGATGTTACCCACTTTGACACTGATCTGTTTTTCAACTGCTGAGCTATAGGCTTTATGCAGTAGGTCGAAGGTAGCTGAAGTAGCCATCTGGTAGCCGCTGCTACGCTTTGCATTGGTGGGAGAGTCAGTGCCTGCCGCCTGGGCTAAGATCACATCGTGTAGTTTCACATCCTGCTGTGTCGCGCCCAAGCTGCCGACACGTATGATGCGTTTCACCCCGAAATCATTGATCAATTCATGGGCGTAAAGCACCATCGACGGGATACCCATACCGTGGCCCATAACGGAGATACGCTGGCCCTTGTAGAAACCGGTATAGCCCAACATATTACGTATGTTGGTGATCTCTACTGCATCATCGAGGAAC
>PIVW01000204.1 GCA_003353825.1 Chloroflexota bacterium | reverse complement strand
GATCAGGCAATGGTGGTCGCCGAAACTCTTGGCTATCTGCGCGTGCTCATGGCCGGGCGTTTGAAGTTGGCCGATCCTGATATCCTGGCCTGCGCCTGGGTTGTCGATTTTCCGCTGTTAGAGTGGGGTGAGGAGGAAGGACGCTGGCACGCCATGCACCATCCTTTTACCAGCGCCCGCGACGAAGATTGGGACATTCTGGAATCGGATCCTGCTTCGGCACTGGCCAAAGCCTATGATCTGGTTTGTAACAGCATGGAAATCGGTGGGGGGAGCATCAGAATTCACGACTCATCCCACCAGCAGGCGATGTTCTCAGCCCTGGGCATTTCCACGGCAGAGGCGCAAGAGCAGTTCGGGCACTTGCTGGAAGCCTTCCAATATGGTGCGCCTCCCCACGGTGGCATCGCCCTGGGGCTCGACCGTATCGTTGCCATCCTCGCAGATGAGAGCAGTATCCGTGAAGTGATCGCCTTCCCCAAAACAGCCTCTGCCACCGACCTGCTACTCAACAGCCCCAGCACGCTCGATCAAAGGCAGTTGGACGATCTTCACATCGCCGTGGTCGAGCGAAAGCAGAAGGCTTGATTGGCAACAATATATACGATACGTGCTCTACGCTCACCGCCTGACGCCCGTAAATCAGCCGATTGGCAAGATCGGCGAAGTGCGATTGTAGCCTTGAAACCTTCACAGGCTCAATCAATCTCTATAAAACACTGCTTGCCAGTTCGGTTGCATTTACATTGTTGGGTGGCCCGTTGCTGAAATATTATGCCCGATCGTATGGCTCTGTTGTAACCAGACTTGGAATGACTGCATAATGTTTGCGATTAAATGTATGTAGTGATAAACCAAGAGCAACCACTGTTTGCCCAATCAAAGCATCAAGTAATCCAATATTATGGCTCAGATGATAACGGGCAAATACATCCAGAGCCTCATCACAAGTTTCGACTGAAGGCCATACAATTTCAAACGCAGCCAATGCTTTCTCTATTTTCCCTTGGTCAACCCTGTTATTGCAACCTTGAAGTAATTCCATAACAACAAAACCTGGCAGAATTATCTCTTCATCTCCAATAGTTTCTAGCCAGGTTATCGCTGGTGAGTATTGACGCAGAATATCTATCATTACATCGCTATCCAGAATTATCATTACTTAACCCTGGCCGGTTTTGTGCTTGTTCTCGAAGTTGACGTGCATATGCCAAGTTGTCGGTAATATCAGTACGGTCTTTCCACAATCCGATTAGTTCCGAGTTTAGGAGTTGCTTTGCTGTTAAGCGAGGTCGTTTTGAAATGGGAGTAAATAACAATAAAACTTCAACTTGTTGCCCTTTTTGAACAGGCAAATCTTTTATTATCACTTCACCACTTTTTCTTACGGTTTGTTGTACACGAATAGCTTCCATACCTTGGTCCTTTGATCGACTTAATTCAGAAACATTATACCAGCAAGATGATGAATCGAAGAAACATACATCTACTGTCTCGGCTGGAAATTCAACATCAGCAGTCTATTACATGGTGACAAAGCCCCAACCAAAAATGTTCATTGAAGTATTTCACTTAACACAATGCAATCATTAACGCGAACAACGCAAAAGAATGCGATACAGATTTTCCCGATTCAGCAATATCTCTCGGGCAAGTTGCGTGATGCCGCGCGCATTCGCCACATCCCTCAGCGCTAGCAAGAAAATCTCTTGCGAATCCTCTTCAGGGCGATATTAAGGTAGGCTGCCGCTTCCTCTGGATTCTTCAAGTCTTCTTTCAATCTTTTATCGTAACTTACAGATGCTTTTCTCATGATGAGCCCCGGTATTGCTGGCAGGTAACCCGGACATATAACGGCTATCGGACTCCACCATCGGTCGGCGCCCATCATGACATATGTAGCTGGTCAGGCTGAACAGACTGGACTAAGTAACCCGAAAAAAGAAGAGCAAATGGGACTCATTCGCTCTTCTTTCAGTACGCGTACTCTTTCGGAGTTAGCGTGGCTTCTACGAGAAGGGCGTGGCCCGTTAACACGCAACACGTGCTAGATCTTCACCGCTACTGCATGCCTATTCGGCGGCGCTTACTGTCGGTTGTATTGCGCAAGAGCATGGCAATCGTCATGGGGCCTACGCCACCTGGAACCGGTGTAATCGCTCCAGCTACTTCTGCGGCTTCGCCATAATCTACATCACCCACCAGCCGATAACCTCGTTTGCGAGTAGGGTCGTCTTTGGAGTTGATACCTACGTCGATGATGGTGGCGCCAGGTTTGATCCAGTCGCCCTTGACCATCTCGGTACGGCCAACGGCGGCGATGAGAATATCAGCTTCTCGAACGACGCCGGGCAGATCCTTTGTGCGGGAGTGGCAGATGGTGAGGGTGGCGTTACGATGGAGTAACAGCATCGCCACCGGCAAACCCACAATATTACTACGGCCCAGCACAACAGCCCGTTTGCCCTCGATCTCGATCCCAGATCGATCCAAGAGTTCGATGCAGCCCTTCGGCGTACATGGTGAAAACAGCGGATCACGCCTTTTCATCGAGAGGCGACCGATGTTGATAGGATGAAAGCCATCTACATCCTTTGAGAGTTCAACTTCAGATAGAACAGCTTCTTCGTCGATGTGGTCTGGCAGAGGCAATTGCACCAGAATGCCATCGACTTCCGGATTTTCATTCAGCTCTCTGATCAGATCGACAACGTCTGCTTGCTGTACATCGGCCGGTAATTCATTTGCAAAAGACTTAATTCCGACTTCAGCGCAGGCCTTCTTTTTCATGCGTACGTAAGTCGCTGAATCAGGGCGCGCACCCACGAGTACGGTTGCCAGACCCGGGACTGTGCCGTACTCATTTTGCATTTCGTCGACTTCGGTTTTGATTTCACCACGAATGGTGGCGGCGATGGCTTTGCCATCGATAATTTTTGCAGTCATGAGATGCTCCTCATCGTCGAATACACTATATATGGTTCTGGATTTGATACTATGGATTGACTATAACATAAGCGAAATACAGGCGCAATTCTGTGTGGAATTCCTTACAAAGATGGATCGGCCACAGGACAAAACCAATGACAGATCACCTTCTCGGTCACCTCGGAATCTATTTGTCAGGGGCCTGACAATATGCTATGCTTCCTGTGTAGCTCCCTTTTATATACGTGATGCTTCAGAGACGTTCCGAGCCAACACCAGACCCAGGGGAGCTGGGTCATATTCTGGGAAACGCGATAGCCCTCGATTGGCAAGGCGGGAACCAGATCAAGGCTCCCACCTGTACATACAGGTTCGAAGCCAACTAGGCACACGGTATGAAGGGGGACTACTGACCTCATATATTTATCTCACGGCCAGGTTGAGTTTACCCTGGCCGTGTTTCTTTGGTGTAATTATTACACAAACCCTTGATAACGTGTTGCACGTGTGTTATGCTTAGTTTTTGACAGCGCTCGAATCGGAGCGCTGATATCTTGTAAGGGTGCCTTGCCCCCTGTCTTTGGAGTCAACACGCACTATGGTATTGCGCGAACGCGTCTCTGAGCATTCCTATGTTTTTCGAAGCGGTCTATATGCACAAGTCAATGCTGGTTTAATTACAACGGGTGAGGGTTGTATCCTTATAGATACCCTTCCATTTCCTCAAGAGACCAGAGAGATCAAAAACTTTGTTCGCAAGAGGTTGAACTCCGAGGTCAAATATATCATTCTCACGCATTCCCATGCGGACCATGTGTATGGCGCCTATTTGTTTCCCGAGGCAGAGGTGATCGGCCATCTGCTGTCGCGAGAACTGTTAATCAGGCAAACGCGTCCGGCGCTCAATCAGGCCAGACAACGGAATGCCAGTCTGGCTGAAGTTTATCTTCGTATGCCGACTTTGTTAACAGAACAAGAAGCAAGTGTTCGCCTAGGGGATTTTACACTGGTAATGCAACATTCGCCTGGCCACGCACCAGATGTGATAAACGTTTTTTTCCAGGAGGAGAAAGTCCTCTTTGCCGGTGATACGGTCATGCCTGTCCCTTATTTCATCAATGGTGATATCAACGATCTGCGCCGTTCACTGTGGGTTATCCATGAACTATCACCTGTTGAGGATATTGTGCAAGGACACGGAGAGGTGTTGCTAAGAGGTGAAGTCCACAGCGTCATGGATTCACATCTGGCGTATCTTGATAAGGTTGAAACCTATGCCGCAGAAGTTTTTTATGCAGGTGGTGGTAAAGAGGAACTCGACTCCCTTGATTTAGAATCTTGTGGTCTTTCTTCAATTGCCCTGGGGGGGCTTGTGCAGCAGCTGCATCGTGCGAATCTCTACTATCTTTATGGCAGCGCTCGTAAGTTGGCTTTGAAGGAACAAGAAAAAAGATAAGGACTTAGGATAGGAACACTAGCCGAATTGCTCCCTGAAATGACGGAAGAGTTCCGCAAGTTATTGAATTCTCAGTCCTAAGCGAAGCGCAACGACCCCGGTTCATGTCGTGGCGCCCTTAGCGCATAGCGAGTGTCCAGACTTCGCTGGTATAAATGGACTTGGCGACAAAGTAATCACCTTGTCGCCAAGTCGCTCTGTCAGATAAGAGACCAAGATCGGCCATTTTGAGCGGGCGCCTAACTCATCATCTCCAACGCTTCGCCAAGAGCCCTCTCGAATAGCATAAGCCCTTCGTCAAGTAGTGGGCGTGGTATGTTAAGGGCTGGGATAAATCGCACAGAGTTTGGACCGCAACCCAGCAGCAGTAACCCGTGCTCAAAGGCTTGTTGCACGACCTGATCGCGTAGCTCGGGCGCCGGTTCTTTGCTCGCTATGTTCGTAACGAATTCGGCAGCAACCATCAGGCCCTTGCCACGGACATCGCCGATCTGAGGGTAATTGTCTGCCATCGCGCACAAACGAGATTTCAGGTAGTCACCACTGCTGGCAGCGGATTCCACCATCCCGTTTTCCAAGAGGTCGAGTGTGGCCATTGCGGCTGCACAGGACAGAGGATTCCCGCCAAAGGTGCTGGCATGTGCGCCGGGCGGCCATGTCATTACTCCACTTCGGGCGATGATCGCGCCCAATGGCATACCGCTGGCAATGCCTTTGGCCAAGCAAATAATGTCAGGTTCGATCTGCCAATGTTGGCTTGCGAATAGTTTACCTGTGCGTCCCATGCCGGTCTGAACTTCGTCGAAGACCAGAAGGATTCCATGCCGATCACAGAGGGAGCGCAAGCCAGGCAAGAAGGAATCTGGAGGTACAATGTAGCCCCCTTCTCCTTGAATGGGTTCGACGATAATGGCCGCAACTTCCTCGGCCGGGACGGTGGTGGCGAAAAGGTTGTCTTCGATATGTGCCACAGCGGCCTCGCCAGGATCTTGTCCGGGCCAAGGATTTCGATAGGTGTTTGGGTAGATAGCGTGGGATACGCCAGGCAACAAGGGTCCGAATCCTTTTCGCTGTATCGATTTCGACGCTGTCAAAGAGAGCGCTCCAAACGTACGGCCATGAAAAGCCCTGTAAAAGGCAATGTATCTTGTCCTGCCGCTGTAGTAACGTGCCAGCTTCATTGCTGCTTCGACGGCCTCAGCTCCTGAATTGCCGAAAAAGACCTTGCTTGGGCCCGACATGGGTGCCAGTCGATTGAGGCGTTCGGCCAGTTCAATTTGTCCCGGATAATAGAAATCGGTTCCCGACATATGAATAAATTTATCGGCTTGCTCCTTGATGGCCTCGACCACGGCAGGATGAGCGTGTCCTGTATTGGTGACGGCGATGCCCGTCGTGAAGTCGAGATACCGCTTGCCTTCGACATCCCACACCTCCGAACCTCGCCCTCGCTCCATGACAAAAGGATAGCTGCGGGTGTACGAGGGGGAGATGTTGCTTTCATCTCGAGCGATGTATGTTTGAGTTCGGTTCTTGATCTGTGTATCTACGGTAGTGTTCATCGATGTCCTCCTTGACGAATGAACAAATGGTCCTGGCCTTTTGGAAATCAGTGGTGCTTGGACATATCCTGTTGCTTGCTATAATAGATGTTCAGATAATGATTTTGACTTTTTGCCAGACTTTCTGCTGGTAAATAGGCCTACGGATTCAAAATCTTTTTCTGGAAGACTGTACCTATTGAAATCCAGAACGTCTATCGTATTAGTGGTTTGGGGTTTCAAGCCGCAGTGACTGGATCAGAATGCCGGCCTGCCTATCTGTACTAATCGTGAAGGTGTTGGGGCCCGGATCGAGTGCAAGGAGCCAGGTTGATTCCACCCCAACATCAGCGACAATTGCATCGCCGGTCTTGTCTTCCAGGTGAATGCCTGTCGACTCATAGGCATCTGAGACTGTTACCAGCCGCATGTCTGTCGGGCCGGGACTGTGAATGATAATGGTTGCACTACCATGTAACAAGCGAGCGGGGCCAGCCTGAAGAGGACCCCATTCGGATCCAATCTCGATGAATGGCCTTACATCTTCACTACGCCAGGTTTCGTATACCGTAAGCCTGTCATCTGTATAGAGCGGTTTCCGATCTCCGAATATCTCAGTGATCAGGTTTTCTGTCACCGTGCGCGTGTTGCCGCCGGGCATCTTGTACCTATCAACAACGACCCAACGGATATCTGCGAATTCGAAGATCGTTGGCGCATAAATGCCGACATCGACAGCGTTGATATCGGGCTGAAGATGGCGAAAGTTGCTGAGTACCGGGATTCGTGTCGGATAGGTGCGGGGATCATTGCGGCTAATATACCCTGCGCTCAAAGGCTTGGTGTGCAGCGTCTGGTAGAGTAAGTAGCCTGGCCGGTCCCAATTCATTGGTAGGTTGAGTACGGCGCCTGGGCGATCATCATCTACAAGAACGTTATACCATGATGGGGTGTCGGGAGGGCTAACGGGATAAGGGATCGGAGAGAACTCGAACATGACAAGCGCGATTACGATTGCGGCCAACCCTTTATTGGGGCGTGCTACTAAAAGGCCGTAAAGGCCACCGCCGGCAAGAACACCAACGCTCAACGTAACCAAAAGATCATAGCGGGCGACGGTTCGAGCGATTTCGACAAACGGTATTTTGAGGAGGAGAGCGTACGGCAAGGGCAATGCACTTCCGCCCGGAAGGGTGACAATCTCTCCAGCAACGTGCAAAACTGGGCCGAGGGCAAAAATCACGAATACAAGGGTAGCAATCGCCCAAAATGCCAATTTCAATCGTCGCAGGGCCAGACCATAGCCAGCGAGGAGCAAAGGGATCACGCCAATAAACAGGGTATTTTCGCTAGGGCTTGCCGGTAGACCCTGGCGAAGATGACCTGCCCATTTACCCCAAACGGTGTGCTGGCCCGAAGGTATGAGAAAGCTCAAGACATCGGCGCTCAAGTCAACCACCTGGCCGGGGGGTGGCTTCATGAAGTCAAAGCGAACACTCTCAGCTATCATGGG
The DNA here is from genome assembly GCA_003353825.1 of Chloroflexota bacterium. Next base: position 2,193 of record PIVW01000204.1, on the reverse strand, counting down.
GGCCAGAAGCGGGGCAATCACCAGTCCTGTCAATCCGTAAATCATAGCCAGTGCGCCTACGTGGCTCCAGCATAACTGCCGCCGCACCAACAACCACAGCAGATAGAGGCCGCTAAATAATCCCAGATAAAGAGCAAAATACCAGTCACAGAGCGCAGCCAAGATCAGAAATAGCGCTGCAAACGCGGCGGCACGACTTTGCAGCCTGCCTTCACCAGGCGGGAGGGCGCGAAGCATGTAAAGCACATAAAAGGGAATAAATGCCAGACTGAAAACCTGCATATGTCCCAGAAGATGTGCGAAATGGAATGGCGAAAATGTAAATAAGACTCCCGCCAGGATGGCCCCAGCCCAGAGTTGCCAACCCCGAGTGGTGGCAGCTTGACATAACACATGGAGCGCCAGTAATGTGGCGCCGAAACCGGCTATCGCGAAACTGAACAGCACGACTGTGTTATAGGCCCAGAAAAGATTGCCTGCCAGCTGAATTGGCAAGCTGGTCAATCCATTGAAAATGTTTATTGTTTGAAACCAGAGCGAAACACCTGTGGGATGGTAAAGGGCATTGGTCATGTAGGGGTGGGAGTGCTGTTCAAGCAATGCCTCTTTAACCCACCACAGATTCCAGAAGTTTTGCCAGCCATCGAAGGAATCTCCCGGAATCGCAGTCCCAAACGATCTCGCCAACGGCCAGGTCAGGAGCAATGTCGAGAACAGAAAGATACCCAGCACAGTGATATACCGCCCCATCTTATTAGTATCGGTGGGCGCCTTTTGGCTTGGTACCGCCATAGATGAATTGGCAGACATCAAATTATTTGCAGGTCATAATGGAGCACTCTCATATGATCACATGCCGAGTCGTTCCTCGACCAATGCCCAGGAACGTAAACGAGCACTGTCTCCTGCGGCCGTTAGAGTGGCCATATGCGCTTTGGATTCTTGCACAAACTCTTCATCCTGAATCGCATTTAGGTTGATTTGAACATTGAGGGCTGCTGTAAGCATACCGGTGTGAGCTGTCAATATCCCGGCCGCGCCATCACTAATGACGTTAGGGTTACCAAGTTCAAGCACGGATTCGCCCACTGTTAGCACCTTCAGGCAAGCATCCATGGTTTCAAGTGGCACACGGGTCGCGTTTTTGAGGCCGACCTGTACGGCTTCGCTCCGCCTTTGTTGTTCCTCTGCCGTCTGTTTGGGCAGGCGGTAGGCAACCATCACGCCGTCGTAAGCGCTGGCGTCCCTGTCGATCAGATCGGTAAGTTGAGCAAGCAGTATCTGCACCTGCTGGTGTGATGCCAACATTTGCGGCTCTAAATGTTTATATCGCTTGCGCCCGATGGTGAGATTACACACCATTGCTATCAGTGCAGCGCCCTGGGCGCCATGCAGCGCTGCTGTAGCTCCGCCACCCGGTGATGCACTCCCTGCGGCCAACTGACCCAAAAACGAACGCACAGATAGTTCTGCAAGCATGATTGACTCCATTGTCACTATTAAACCGGCGTTTGGTATCGACGGTTCTGGTCTTTATTGAATAAAACTGTGGCGCTCAAGTACGAGGAAAGACCCATTTGGCAAAGACAGCAAGGTTTATGTGTGTCTTTTCGGCAGGAACCTTGTACTATGTGCTAGAATATCATCAAGAAAGTGCGTTCATTTGCGGTAAATCGATCAGAAGGTCGAATCGATGCCACCTACACAACCTTGTGCTGAGAAAAAGAGGCTCTCCCAGGTAACTGGGATGACCTCTAACAAACGAATTATAGCAGCGAAGGGGTAGAATGGTATAATCCTTCACGAGAGCGTCAATCGATTACGGTTGTCGTAAGTCTATGATTCCTTGCAACTAGGTAACCATCGTCCCAATACACACGACAGACCGACTTAAGTGGAAACGGGTCTGCCACTACTAGAAAGGGAGTGAGTAAAATGTCTGATGATCCAAGACAATTTGGACCCTCACCCGATGACTCTGATGACCTGTATTGGTCAGAGGGCGGTGACGGTGCGCCTGTAGAATCTGGCCACGACGACGGAGACTACTACGAGAGCAACGAGCTGTATCTCACCGGGGATGGCGATCTTGCGTCGACTGAGTCGGAGTCTTCCCCATCTTCTGACTGAGACAGTCCCACAAGCCTGTCGTTGCGGTTCCCATTCTTCCAGTTGCCCCAACGCTTGCCGCGC
>PIVW01000002.1 GCA_003353825.1 Chloroflexota bacterium | reverse complement strand
GCACGACGGAACGTCGCCTCAACCGTTCGTCGTGGAGCCGCAGCCCGCGCCGGCTCCCGAGAAGCCGCAGCCCGCGCCGGCCCCCGAGAAGCCGGCGGCCGCTCCGGCACGCACATCCCATCGCGCGGCCATGTTGCAGAAGAGTCTCTTGGATCCGCCGAGATTTGTCGAGAGGTTGTCTGAGGCGATTACGGCGTTAAGCGAGGGGCAGGCCGTGCCTACGGCCTTCCTCGTCCAGGCCGACCAGTTCGACGACCATGCCGACCGGCACGGCGGCGACACGGGTGAACGACTTCTCGACGCAATCGCAACCGTGCTGCTTGCTGTGGCCGGCAAACATGGAGCGGTGGCAAGGTTCAACTCGCAAACCTTCGCGGTTCTCGTTTCCGGCTACGATCCCACGCAGGCCATGATGATGGCAGAACGGATCCGAAAGCTAAGCCAACAATGTCCTTTGCCGACAGCGTCGGGGTCGATACAATTCACGCTGAGCATTGGGACAGCGCAGGCTGCCGAGAACGATGATGCGGCGAGCATGGTCGAGCGGGCGGAGGCGGCGCTGGACAGTGCAATACGAGCCGGTGGAGACGGCGCCTTCTTCCACAACGGCGAAGGGACCGAAATGGCCAAGACAATTCTCTCCGAAGCGAACTGCACGACGTGACGCCGATTCCTTTCGAGCCTCAGCGGACGATCGACGGAAGTCGAACGTGCGGCGCGGCTGCCCTGACGATGGTCTATCGGTCACTGGGATCGAACTGCGAACAGCTTGCCGTTTGGGAGCGCGTCGCCGAAGAGATTCGCCCTGGAGCCAAGGCCACGCGAACTCATCGACTCGCGTTGGATGCTGGCCGGCAAGGCCTTTCGGCCGTGACTCTCCAGGCGGAACAGCCTGCCGAATTGTTGATTGAACTGCTCGACGCCGACGTTCGGGTGATCCTCAACCACCGACTCGATCGGCAATCGAACCTGGGCCACTACAGCGTACTGCTTCGGTTCGACGGCCAGGAGATCGAGATCCACGATCCACACTTCGGTCCCAACCGTGTGCTGCCGTGGCCCGAGTTCGCCGAACTGTGGCGTCCAAGCGTTGGGCAGTCCGAGATCGTCGGCCGAGTGTTGGTCGCCATCGGACGCCCTTCAGGCAAGAGCGCAGCCTGCACGCATTGCGGCAACGAGTTACCGTCTCATTTGAGCTGCGCTCGTTGCGACAATCCCATCCCGACCGGCCCGGCGGGTGTCGTCGGGTGCGTGGGGGAGGGTTGTCACGGACGTCTTTGGAGTCGCCTGTATTGCCCCCACTGCGACTGGGCCGAGATTCGCACGCGATCACGGTGACACGCTCGGCAGGGCAGATTGTAACAAACCGAACTGTCATTATTGAGGCTCATGCGATCTCGTACGTGAGTCGATAATTGGCAGAAAGCGTCTTCCGAACCCGAATTTTGAGCCCCCGCTGCTGCGTGGAGGCTCCGAGAAACTGGGGTCCCAGGCCCGACCAACGAAGCCTGCTACCCTGGTAGACTCGGGGAGATTCAGGTAAAATTTCCGGATTATCGAGGGTGACCGGAAGTCCGCTCTGCCACCAACCTTCCGTCGAAGGAGACGGGAAGAGCCACGACAGGAGAATAGACTCAAATGATCGTCACGACGAAACAGCTTTTCAAGCATGCCTACGGCAACTATGCCATCGGTGCCTACAACATCAACAACCTGGAGCAGACCGTCGGGCTGTTCCGGGGCAACCTGGGCAAGGCAGCGTCGAATGAAGAGGCGGTCGCCGGTGACAAGGCCGCTCCGTTCATCGTCCAGATTTCACGAGGAGCCCGGGGCTACAGCGACAAGCGCTTCCTTGAAGCCATGATCCGCACGGCCGAAGAGGTCTTCCCCGAAGTGATCTTTGCGGTCCATCTGGATCACGGTACGGAAGAGGCTTGCTACGACTGCATCGACAGCGGCTTCTACAGTTCGGTGATGATCGACGCCTCGCACCACGAGTTCGCCGAGAACATCGCGATCACCAAGAAGGTCGTCGACCGAGCCCACGACAAGGGCATCGTCGTCGAGGCCGAGTTGGGCCAGCTCGGCGGCGTTGAGGAAGACATCGTCGGCAGTGTTTGTCTCACCGAACCGGATCAGGCGGCCGAGTTCGTTGAGAAGTCGGGCTGCGATTCGCTGGCCGTAGCCATCGGCACGTCTCACGGTGCCTACAAGTTCGCTGGCAGCCAGGGCCTGCGGTTCGACGTGCTGGAAAAGATCCAGGCTGTCGTTCCCGCGGACTTCCCCTTGGTGATGCACGGTTCCAGCAGCGTGCCAAAGGCATGGGTGGACCGAATCAACGCCGCCGGCGGCAAGATGGCCGACTCGAGCGGTGTTGCCGAGGATCAGTATCTGCCCGCCGCCAAGTTGGGCGTCTGCAAGATCAACATCGACACCGACGGCCGCCTGGTCTGGTGTGCGATCCATCGCGAGTCGTTCCGCGACGACCCGGCGAACTTCGACCTCCGTCCGCCGGGAAAGACGTTCATGACCGCCTACGCGGAGTACATCACGCACAAGAACGGCGTGCTCGGCTCCGCCGGCCAGCTCGAGTCGGTTCGAGGATCGCTCGGTTAACCAGCCCAGCGGCTATTCTGGTTTCGCGACGACCGCCCGACGTTTGGGTCGGGCGGAGAGGTCTGCGCAGACGAGTTCTTTGTCGTTTCGAGCGAAGACGTGACGATAGGCAAACGCCGGATGGGACCAGGTGACGCCGCCCCGACGCCGAAGCTGTTCGAGTGTGGGATCGATGAGCTTGGCTCGACTGATCTCCTTGAATCCCGCGGGCAAAAACATGGAGCAATAACGCAGGGTCATCGCCCCGGTGGTGAATCCCCCGCGAAAACTTCCCTGGTCGGGCAGAACCGAGACTCCCGCTTCGCTCGACTCGATCATGCCCTCGACCCTGGCGTAGGCCTCGTGCAAAAACGAAGCGTCACTCTGGCTCCTCCCAACAGGCGGTGGCCCCGCAGAATTGCTTGTACCCAAAATCTCTCTCATTCACCCGCCCAGCCACTCGCTTCAACAGATCGCCTGGCAGAAGAGTTTCGACTGGTATCGTTAAGGAATCCTGACTCAGTCTTTGCAAAGGAGTGCCCTCATGTCCTATCTTGACACAATTCAAACCATTGGCACGGACGCCGAAAAATTGGAAATCGCCTATCAAGGCGCTTCAGATGCAGGCGAAGCGGACGCATTTACCGCAGCGATCAACGACAGCTACAGCGAACAACCCGATAATCTACTCTACGCCGCCTGGTACTATCGTCTGGCGCAGAGCGCGGTAGACAAAGCCAAAACCTGGACAGCTGCCTGGGCTTGGGCTATCCCCCTGGCGGTGCTCAACGGTTTGCTGTTCTGGTGGCTGTCCGATGATCAACAGTTCGCCATTCAGATGACCGACTATCTGGGGAAGGGTAACTACACCCTCATTCCGATGCTGGCCTTGATCGGGGCGCCGATCAGCGCCGCTCTCATCACGCTCTATCTGGCCCTGGCCGGGCAAAGGAAGTGGCGTTGGCTGGCGTTGGTCGTAGCCACATTGGCTTTGATCTCAGGCTACGTGTTCGCCGTTTTCCCGCAAGCCGGCCCCCGTGTCTTCCAAGAACAATATCTCAACCTCATGATACTTCATGTGGCTTTGTTAGCCTGGGCAGGGATCGGCATCTATCTCGTGGCCGGGCTGTGGGACGCAGAAAATCGCTTCTATTTTCTGATAAAATCGCTTGAGGTCTTCATTACAGCCGGAATATTTATCATTGCCGGTGGACTGTTTGTGACCATCACGACCGGACTGTTCGACGCCCTCGGCATCAATTTGTCTAAAATAGTTATGCTCCTGCTCATGGCCGGAGGTGCGGGCGTCCTTCCCGTACTGACGGTCGCCTTCCTCTACAACCCCACTGTTGCACCTTCAGAACAACCCTTCAACGAAGGATTGAGCCAACTCATCGCCGTGTTGATGCGGGCGCTGTTGCCGTTGAGCTTGGTCGTACTCGTTATCTATCTCGCCTTCATCCCCACCAATTTCCGCCAGCCCTTCGAAAATCGGGATGTTCTGATCATCTACAATGCCATGCTCTTTGCTGTCATGGCCTTGCTGCTAGGTGCGACACCGGTGCGAGAGGCAGATATCTCGGAGCGCATGGCAATGTGGCTGCGACGCGGGATCGTCGCCGTTGCCATGCTGGCTGTACTGGTCGGACTCTATGCACTCTCAGCGATGCTCTATCGCACCTGGCAGGACAAGCTCACGCCCAACCGGCTCACTTTTATGGGTTGGAACATCATCAATGTCGGGATACTGGTGTGGTTGCTCGTCCGTCAGTTAGTAGGAAAGCGCACGAACTGGCTGAAGCGCCTGCACGCCTCCTTTGCCACTGGCGCCGTGGTCTACGTGATTTGGGCAAGTATTGTGATTTTGGCAACTCCCTGGATGTTTAGTATCGATCAAGGCAACATCGAAGCGCTCCCTTACCGGGTTCAGTTCATCGTCTCCGACGAAGGCTACCCTATCCTGCTCAAATGCAGCGACAGTCCACATGTCTACTCCTTGGAAAAGGGCAAGAAGCGCTGGATTCAAGATATTTCCACATTTGAGTCAGAGGGATTCGCATGGCATGATGTGCGCAAAGTACTATGCGACGATCTACGCGGTATCCCCGACGGCATGTCTATCCCACAAAATGCCGGTCCACCGCCACAACCGTAAGCCATTTGAAGCAGAGTGTTATGGACGCCTTGCCACAATTGACCGAAGATAAGATTCAGGAATTAGCGTTCGGCACCTCGTTTAGCCGCGGCTACGATTATTACGAACGTGGTAGCATCCTCGATCCCCGTCGGGTAGATGCGACGTTGCGGGCGCAGTGCTGGGGATCGTTCCCTCGACCTTACTACGTGTGTGCGACACTCGGTGCCGGCGGTATCCAGTCCGCAGATTGCAGTTGTCCCGTCAGTTGGGACGGCGCTTGCAAACATGTGGTGGCGTTGTTGCTGACCTGGTTGCATCAGCCGCAGAAATTTCAGGCCTTCACTTCAGTGGAGGAATCGCTAAATCAGCGTAGCAAAGAAGAACTGGTCGAGCTGATCTTGAAGTTGGTGGAGCGTGATCCCGATCTGGAACCGCTGTTGGAAATACCGTTGCCAGGCCGGGCAGTCGAAAACCAGCCGCAAAACCCTGACCTCATTCGACGCCAGGTGCACGCCGTCATCGACCATGTGCCCTACAAATGGAGCGCGTCCTATGCTGCTGCCGGACAAGTCGGGGAGATCGTTGGCAATGGCGACGCCTACGCGCGGGCCGGTGACTGGCGGAATGCCGTCGTGGTCTACCGCACAGTGGTCGAGGAAATTCTGGACAGTTTCGAAGAGATCTACCAGGAAGAAAACGAATACATCGATGAGGTCATCAGTTGTGTGCGGGGGTTGGCCGAATGCCTGCAACATTTCGACGACGCAGCCGAACGGAGCGCCATCGTGCGGGCTTTGTTCGAGATCGCGCGTTGGGACTTCAGCTACGGCGGCGTGGGCCTTAGTGATGATGCTGAACTCGTACTCATCGAGCAGACGATGCCGAACGAGCGCTCGGAAGTGGCCGCTTGGACACGCGAGTTGATGGTGGATTTCAAAGCCGGAGAGGGTTCCACCTACAAAAATTATCGCATGCAGGAGTTGGGCGGTTTGCTGCTTGCTCTGGAAGCGGACACACTCGACGACGAGGGGTTTATCGCTCTGTGCCGGGAGACGGGGCGGGTGCGTGATATGATGGGGCGGCTGCTGGGGCTGGGACGGGTGCAGAAAGTCGTCGAGGAGGCGCGGCGCGCTTCTGACTATGATCTTATAACCCTCAGCCAAGATATCCGAGACGCCGGCCACGCCGAATTAGCCGAGCAATTGTTGTGGGAACGACAAAAGACCACCACTGACGCCCGCTTGCTGCAACAACTTTTGACCTGGGTGCAGGTAGGCGAGGATACCGAAACTTCGCTGGCGTTGGCCGGCCAGATATTTCAGATACGGAGCGATCTTGACCACTATCGACAATTGCGGGAAGCGGCGCAAGTCGCGCAACGGTGGTCGCAGGTGGAGCAGGAAGTACTCGGATGCCTGGCCGCTGAGAATAAGAACCGCCTGCTGATCGAGGTTCATTTGGAGGAGGGCCGCATCGACGAGGCTTTGTCCGTACTGAACACAATCGATCAAGCGAACCGGTCTCGTATGTATCCTGCGCCGGTGGGGTCGCTGCATCTGACGGTGGCGCGAGCAGCCGAGGCCGCCCGCCCGGAAGCTGCTATCGAAATCTGTCTGACAGTGGCGCAACGCTTGATTGACGCCCGAGGCCGGGATAACTATGCCAAGGCGGTCCAACACCTCGTTCGCGTGCGTGCTGTTATACAGGGCATGGGGGAGGATGAGCGCTGGCAGACGCTGATCGCAAGCACTCGCGAAACGAATCGGCGGTTGCCTGCTCTGCAGGACGAATTGACGCGAGCGGGGTTGTAGACTGGGCTGATCGCAAGCACTCGCGAAACGAATCGGCGGTTGCCTGCTCTGCAGGACGAATTGACGCGGGCGGGGTTGTAGACTGGATTGAGTGGTATCCCTGAATCGACATCACGAGTGCGTTTCACTCTCTGAACAGCCAACTTTGGAATGGCTGCCTGGAGATGATACTTGTACATGTTTTGCGTCGGATGGGGTAAAATGTGCGTTCCACACGATTCCGGCTGATTCCTACTCATGTTAACCCTCACCCGAACCCGTATCACAAGCATCTACCACGAATACCCTTCCAAATTCTGGATGGTGGTCGGGGTATCCTTCATCGACCGCATTGGCGCCACAATGCTCTTTCCCTTCTTCAGCCTGTACATAACCCACAAATTTGGCGTGGGCATGACGCAGGCTGGGATCATCCTGGGTATTTTTTCCTTTTTCGGCCTGATCGGCGGCATCATCGGTGGGGTGATGACCGATAAATTCGGACGGCGTAAGCCCATTCTCTTCGGTCTGGTTTTCAGCGCCATTAGCACACTCTCGCTGGGCTTTGTCGATAACTATATGATGCTCTTTCCCCTGGCAGTGGTCATCGGCCTGCTGTCCGATGTAGCCGGCCCTGCCCATCAGGCTATGATCGCAGACATCCTGCCTGAAAAACAGCGCGCCGAGGGTTTTGGCATCTTGCGTGTTGTTGCCAATCTCTCCTGGATCATTGGCCCTACCATCGGCGGTTTTGTGGCGAATCGCTCCTATCTGGCCTTATTTATTACGGATGCTGTCATCAGCTGTATCGTGGCTGTATTGTTTTACTACCTCATCTCCGAAACCAAGCCAGATGCAGTGGGCGACGAAGGTGATGAAAGTATCGCCCAAACTTTCAAAGGGTATTTCCGAGTGCTACACAATTACGCCTTTGTCGCTTTCATTGTCGCCACCATGCTAATGAGCGTTGTCTATCTACAGATGTACAATTCGCTTTCAGTTTATTTGCGTGACAATCATGGCATCAGTGAGCAAGGTTATGGTTTCCTGTTGACCACCAGCGCAATTACCGTCATTCTTTTGCAATTCTGGACGACCCGCCGTATCAAACACGCCCCGCCTTTCCTGTTGATGGCGTTCGGCACGCTATTTTATATGGTCGGATTCAGTATGTTTGGTTTTGTCTCGGCCTATTGGATGTTTGTCTCGGCCATTATCGTCATCACCATCGGCGAGATGATCATCATGCCGATCAGCCAGGCGCTTGCCGCCAACTTTGCACCCGAAGCGATGCGCGGCCGCTACATGGCCGTATTCAGCCTGACCTGGATGGTCCCGGCCACTATTGGCCCTGGCGCCGCCGGTGTCATCCTTGACAACTACAACCCTAATCTGCTTTGGTACCTTGGCGGGGTTTTATGCGCGGTTTCGGTCCTGGCGTATGTGGCCTTGCACCAGCGCATCGGCGCACAGCAGCGTTTTGCGCCGGCGCCCGCTGAAGATCCCGCATAGAAGGACGTATCTTGTGGCCGGTCCGATGATCTGAAGACACAATATCGCAGGTGCGCATGGGTGAACGCCGGTTGCAATTACCGCTGGCTCGCATGCAGAACGGTGTAGCCTGCAACGTCGTCCCCTTCGTAGCATACAATCACATCGTCATGGGTTAGTTCGCTATCAGTAGCAACACTCGACTTCTTGAAATTGATGTACATGACGTCTGCCTCTTGATCATAGGTAATCCACACGGATTGATCAGGCGTTTGGTTGACAGTTGGCAAGAAGCTAAGATAGTCTTGTATAGGTGGCATGGCTAAGGCTCATTGCTGCATGCTGCCAATTGTCTGTCAATCAATGTTGAGCCGGATGAGTACCTTGAAACTATCCCTCCCGCCTTGCCCCGCTATCCTAAGCGATCGCTTTAACACCCTGCGCTACAACCCCGACCAGGATGTCGTCATCCTCCTGAATCGAGCCAAGTATCCGTTAGAGATGGAGTACGTCACCTGCCGGTCGGTCGAGGAGGTGGCGCGGGCGGTGGAGGACATGATCGTGCAGGGCGGGCCGCCATTGGCCTATGCCGCGGGCTTGGGTTTGGCCCTGGCCGAACCGTTCGAGCCTATCTATCGGGCTGCTGCCGAGCGCCTGCTTGCCACCCGTCCTACGGCCGATGACCTCCACCACATCATCCCCGCCGCCCTCGACCTGGCACTGCAAGCTCTCACGGCTGGTGATGATCCCCAGCAGGCCATTCTCGCCTACGTGAACGGCGAGATCGAGAGGGGAAATAGGGTCAGCCGCGCTTGCGGGCAGCATGCCGCCGATCTTCTGGACGATGGTGACCGTGTGCTCACGCACTGCATCGCCGGGGCCGCCCTGTGTTACATGTTGTGGATCGCCAAACACCAGGACAAGACCATCCATCTCATCCCCACTGAGACGCGACCTTACTTGCAAGGCGCGCGCCTCACCGCCCAGAGCGCTGTAGAAATGGGCATCGACGTCACCCTCATCACCGACGGTATGCCCGCCCATCTCATGAGCCAGGGCATGGTCGATAAATTCATTTGCGCCGCCGATCGCGTGACCCTGGACGGCCACATCACCAACAAGGTCGGCACCTTTCAGATCGCCCTGGCCGCGCAGTATCACGGCATCCCCTTCTTCGTGTTGGGCTATGACGGCCCCGACCTCCAAACCGAATCCGCCGATGGCATCGAGATCGAATGGCGTGATGGTCGGGAGGTGCTCTATCTGGCCGGGCGGAGGACGGCGGTCGAGGGTATCGAGGCTCTGTATCCCGCCTTCGACATCACCCCACCCCATCTCATCTCTGGCATTGTCACCGACCGAGGCGTGTTTCCCGCGCATTTGGTGCGGCAGTATTGGAAAAAATGAAGCAGGACAATCAGTCTTGACTCCAGAATTGCTATTGACCGTCACCGGGTCTTGTTATACGATGTACATACATGTTTAGAACAACGTACGGTCGACATGGAATTGAATCATGAAAACAGTAACTGTGACTGAGCTACGCGGAAACATCTACAAGCTGCTGGAGGAGGAGTACCTCTCTACAGTCGTGCCTCTCGAAATCAAAAAGGGTGGGAAAAAACTACGCATCATGCCCGTAGATGGCGTCGACAAACTCAATAATTTGACCTATCAACCTGAAATAATTCAAGACGACCCCGACGAACTGGTCCTCCTGGAGTGGGATTTCAATCTTGGTTTACCTTGATACGCATGTAGTTGTATGGCTGTATGCTGGGCTCACAGAACGACTTAGCCGGCAAGCTAGAACGCTCATCAACGAACAGGATCTACTAATTTCCCCTACGGGGCGTTTGGAGTTGCACTATTTGTACGAGAGCGACCGTGTGACGGTCGATAGCGCAGCGCATCGATTTGCAGCGGTATTTTATGGTGAGCCGCGCACGACCATCGATATTGATATTTTTGCGCACTTTATTCGATGAGTATTTCCATTGACAATCATTTTCTAGGAGAACCCCGATGGCACGTAAAAAACAAACCCGTGGCGCCTGCGGCTACTGCGGCAAAGAAATGACCCGGGGCGGGCTCGCTCGCCATCTCAAAACCTGTAGCGACCGCAAACAGGTTATCGCTTCAGCCAATGAGCGGAAACAAAGTCTGAGGCAGTACATCTATCACTTACAAGTGCAGGACGCCTGGAGTGGCGAATACTGGCTGCACCTGGAAATGAACGGCGAAACAAAACTCAACGTCCTGGATCACTATTTGCGCGACATCTGGCTGGAATGTTGCGGGCATCTTAGCAGGTTCTCGGTCGGTGGCGGTTGGGGAGGGAGAGAAGTTGGCATGGGCGCCATCACCAAAAGGATATTGCAGCCTGGGTTAACACTTACTCACATTTATGATTTCGGTACGGAGTCCGAAACCCTTATCAAGGTCGCCGATGTGCGCACAGGGAAGCCAACAACCCCGAATCCCATCGCTCTCATGGCCCGCAATGCATTCGATCAACCACCCTGTATCGAATGCGGTAAACCGGCCAATTGGTTGTGCAACGAATGTTTGTATGAAGACGATGTTTGGGGCGTGTTATGTGACGAGCACGCTGAAACGCATCCACATGATGATTATGGCTCCCCCGTGCCTCTGGTCAACTCACCTCGCGTGGGCATGTGTGGTTACGACGGCCCTGCTGAACCCCCTTACTGAGATCGATAAACAGTGAGCGATAGTCACTGTTCGGCAGACAGCCACGCAACACGCAACACGCAACACGCCATACGCTCCCTCATCATCGGTGGCACGGCCGCGTATGGTCTCGACCTGACCCCCTACCGCTCCCTGGGCGATCCAACCATTGTCGATACGCCCTACGGTGTCTCACCGGCGATCTTCTATCTCCAGCCTGATGAAGGGTACCCTGCAGTTGCCTTCTGTTCGCGCCACGGCAAGGATACACTCAGGCGTTCCGCTGCTTTTCTGAATCATCGGGCATTGATTTGGGCGGCAAAAATGTTCGGTATCAACACCATTTTCTCGTGGAACGGTACCGGGGCAATCACCAGCCATCTGGAGGTTGGCGATCTGGTCATCCCGAGCGACCTCCTCGATTTTACCCGCACCCGCATCACCACATTCGATAACGAAGATCTGGTTGGCGCCAAAGGGTCGGCGTTTTCTGCCGATGCCCGTGCCGCTATTCAAACTGCGGCCTGTGAGACCTCAACCCCTTCCATTCACGCCGCCGGCATCTATGTTTGTACTGAGGGGCCACGGCTGGAAACCAGCAGCGAGATCGCACTCTACCACAGTGCCTGCGCCGATCTCGTGGGCATGACCCTCTCCCCGGAGGTGTTTCTTGCTCAGGAAGTTGGCATCGCCTACGCCAGTTTGTGTTATATTAGCAATTACGCCACTGGCCGAGCAGGCAACCGTCCCCCAAAACGCCAATTTGGCCCCGAGGTAGCTCACACCTGCCTACCCATCCTCCTCGAAGCTGCACGCTACCGGACGACAACTCTGACAGCTGAAACATAAGTTGCTCGCACGCCTTTTGCCTTTTGCCCTTTGCCTTTTGCCCTCAAAATGCCCCACCTCCTCATTCTAGCTCAGCCCTTACCGCCCCGTTCGTTGGAAAACCTGGGTGATTTTATCGAAGAACTGCCGCTTAGCACGCCCTACGGCGAAGCGGGGCCGTTTGCCCTGCGGCAACCTGTGGGTGGTGATGGCGTCTGGGTCCTACCCTATTTCGGGGGACCCGCGCGCACCGATCCTCGGGCCACCCTTTGGGCAGCGAAAGAATTGGGCGTACAACGGATTCTGGCCTGGGACAGTGTGATCGGTCTTGAACATGATCTTGGCCGGGGTCAGATCATCCTGCCGCGTGATTATATCGATTGGACAAAACACCAGCCCAGCACCTTTTTCGAAAAAACCGGTGCTGGTTATATCTCACAAGTACCACCCTTCTGTCCTGATATCAGCGCTGTGATCGCCCGACAACTGCCAGAGGCCAAAGCGGTGGTATATCTCGGTGGCGAGGGGCCGCGTCGCGAAACCGCGGCTGAAGCCAGGATGTTCCGACAATGGGGTGCGCATGTACGCGGTCTGAACCTGGTGCCTGAAACGTACCTTGCAAAAGAACTGGAACTCTGTTTTGGCGCAGTTGGTGTCGTCATCGCCCACGGCGCCGATCGTTTACCCAGCACTGCGGGTGGCGAGATAAGAGATGCAGATCGCATCATTCTGGCAGCCCTACCTGCCATCTTCTCCGATCTTGGGCTTACACAATCGTGCGATTGCGACCATTTGCAGACGGGACCTCGCCAGCGAGGTGTTCTCTCTCAAGACTGGCATGAATGGAGATAAACGATGGACAGATATAACCCTGATTTCAACGAGTTGATCGACTTAGGAAATGAATTGGTGCGCCGTGGTCTCGTTTTGGGCAGCGGCGGCAATCTCAGCCTGCGCCAGGACGACACCATTTATATTTCTCGTTCGGGCACCCCGCTACATCAGTTGACAGCCGATGATTTTCTTCCGGTTGATCTGAACACTCATTTCCAGCGCCCGCCCGAACATCCGCGCCCTTCATTGGAGACGCCTTTGCATCTCGCAGGCTATCGCTCCCGTCCCAATGCCCGAGCGATGATCCACTGCCATCCTGTCCATGCCATCGCCTGGGCAATGCAGGGCAGACCTCTTCCCGCCTGTACGCCTGAATTCGCCCTCTACCTTGGCTACCAGGTGGAATGCAGGCCATATCTGTTGCCTGGTTCAGAGGCGTTAGCGGATACTGTGAGCGCGACTTTGCCAACCAGTCCGGCCATTATGCTAGGCAATCACGGCGTGCTGATCGCAGGTCAAACTGTGGCACAGGCGCGGCTGCGGACCCTTTACCTTGATGAAACCGCCAGAATTTGCCTTCTAGCCGCTGCAGCCGGACAAATTCGCCCCCTCAGTCAAGAGGAGTTCGATACTATTGTAGCTACCTACGGAAATGGCTAGTCCGTCGTGGCGCAAGTAGCTGTGCGGTTCGTAGTAGGCGATTCATCGCCATGACAGATACACAAAAGCGCTAAAGCGCTCGCTACAAACTACCTCCTTACTTATGCCGCTTTGTACTAGTCACAGTACCTGCATAGCTGACAAACATCGCTGAATCCATCATGAATTTGAGCGTTCGCACTATCCTTCCCAGTGATCGCCTGGCATTTTACAAGCTCGCATCCGCAGCCTTTATCCCCAATGAGGAGCCTGAGGATGTCGCACTCGCATGGGATACCTACTATCAAGAGCATCCTGATTATCATTCGAAGCGGTTTTTAGGCGTCTATGAGGGGGATTCACTGTTGGGCGGCTGTATCGTTCACGAGCGTAGGTTGCGTTGCGGGGAAAGCTCTATTCTGAGCGGTTGTGTTGGCGCTGTTGTCACCCACCCTGAACAGCGCCAACGAGGTTTGGGCAGGGCGCTCATGGATAGCGTAATCCGACTTGGTCTGGAAAAAGAATACGGCCTCTTGTTTCTCGATGGCATCAGGGGTTATTACCACCGTTGGGATTATGTCGATGTGCTGGACTTGACGGACGGAGAACTGAAGATTGAGGAGATACAGAAACTCCCTGACAGCCCTTATCATTTACGTGAGGCAACGGTCGCTGACGCCGCCGCCGTTCTGGCCCTCTACAACAAACACAATGCTCGCTATGTAGGCAGCTTTATGTGGACAGAGGACCACATGAGGCACCGTATCAAGTACCGCAGCGAGGATGAGTTCTGTTTACTGGCTATCAATGATGACGATGATGCGCTGGGTTATCTGTTTCTGAGCAGGCAAAACCGGCAACGCGCTACCGAAGTCGTCGCTTCAGATCGGTTCGCTGCCTTTACGTTACTAAAAGAACATGCTCTCCGTTACGCTGAGACCTCTGAGTCCAAGGAAACGTTCTGTTGGCCCTTTGCGCCCCAAGCGCTACTGCTCTACCATATAAGTGATCAGATAGAAGTGCGTTGCGAAACCTATTTCGTTCCTAATGGGTATTGGATGGCTCGGCCCGCCCATCTTCCTACCTTGTTTCAGTCTCTACTGCCGGCTTGGCAGCGGCGCTGGCGGGATTCGCTGGCATCCTGGTCGGGTGAGATGACGCTCATGGTGGAGGATGCCACCTGCCACCTACGTTTGACCCCGGGCGATGTACAGAAGATCGAGCAGGCTGCTGCCCCGGCCAACACTATTAAACTAACATCCGGCGCCTTTGTACAACTCATATTTGGGTATCGCCCGCTGAGTTGGTATGCTGAACAAACTGAACAGGTGATCCCCACACAGCTGATCACGGTGCTCGACATCCTCTTCCCCACGGGCAATGCTTACATCCCCGGAACCGATCATTTTTGATGGGATGACGGTGTAAGGGTTCATTGTCCTTGTAATTTCGTAGGCAGTGATCACATCACCATTTACAATTCCCGATTCTCAATTCGCTATTTACGATGTTCTTACCACCGCCGCAAGAAAAACCTCGTTACGTGCGCGACATGTTCGCGGACACAGCCCAGCGCTACGATCTGATGAACCGGCTGATGACGCTGGGACAAGATCAGTCCTGGCGGCGGAGGGTGGTCGAAGCCTGTAATCTGCCGCCAGGGGGCCGTTTGCTGGATGTGGCAACGGGCACTGCCGATATCGCCCTGGAGGCGTTGAGCCAGCGCCCCGATATCAGCGTCGTCGGCAGCGATTTCACGCACGAAATGATGCTGATCGGTCAGGCAAAAGATGTGGCCCGGCGTCTCCCCTTGATCGAGGCCGATGCCATGAAATTACCCTTCCCTGATAATAGCTTCGACGCAGCTTGCTCCGGCTTTCTGATGCGCAACGTTACCGATATCGCAGCAACCTTTGCCGAACAGAAACGAGTGGTAAGCCCCGGCGGCCGTGTTGTCTGTCTGGAGATCACCCGTCCTGCCACACCGATCTGGCGAGATCTGTTCGGCCTTTACTTCCACCAGTTTGTGCCCCGCATCACCGCCCTTGTCAGCAGCAACAAGAGCGCCTACGATTATCTTCCCGCCTCCACCGTCGCCTTCCCCCGCCCGCCCCAGCTTAAAACCATCATGGAGTCGGTTGGATTGGGCAATGTGACTTATCGTGTGTTGATGCTGGGAACGATAGCCATTCATGTGGGTGAGGTTCGATAAATGTGATTGCTAATCGTATCCGCCGATGATAGAATGAACGATAACACCTACGTATTTACCGTGGAAGACTATGTCCGAGATAGAGCAAACGATAACTGTAAAACTGCCTCAACCCATTGTGCGTAGGTTGCAACGCGCAGCTGAAATCACTTATCGTTCTGTGGATGAAGTGCTGGCCTCAACTGTGGAAGCTGCGCTGTCTGCTCCATCTGATTTGCCTGATGAACTGGCTGATGAATTGGCGGCAATGCACCTGTTGAACGACGAGGCTTTGCACGCAGCGGCTCAACCATCACTCTCCGCCGCAGATCAACAACGGCTGCAGCAGTTGAATCAGGAAGCAGGTGAGGGGGAGCTTACTTTGGCGGAAGCGACTGAGCAGACTGCGTTACTGGCAGCCTACTATCGTTCCATGTTGAGGAGGGCGCAGGCATTGGCTGTGTTGGCTCAACGAGGTTATCCTGTTCTCGACCAGCAGGCTTGCCCGGAGTGATTGCATGCCAGGCCCACGGTTATCATCGCTGCTGCGGAAAGAAGTACGCCAGCGGGCTGGGAGACGTTGCGAATATTGCCAAACACCGGAGTGGCTCATTGGCATGGAGCACGATATCGATCATATTGTGCCACGTGCGCATGGCGGCGAGAATACAATTGATAATCTGTGTTTGGCGTGTTCTTCATGTAATGGCTTCAAACATGCCAAAACATACGGCATTGATCGAGAATCGGGTGAAGCTGTTAAGTTGTTCCATCCGCGAAAACAGGACTGGAATGAACATTTTGTGTGGGATGAAACTGGGACGCGTGTTCTCGGCACTACACCTTTTGGACGTGCCACGATCGAATCTCTTCAAGTTGACCATCCATTGATTGTCATAGCGCGCTCAATCTGGATAGAATTTGGATATCATCCGCCGAGGATCGCGTCATGAAACGTCTAATCATTGCCCTCTCCGGCGCATCCGGCCAGATTTACGGCATCCGCATATTAGATATCCTGAAACAGACGGCTGAGATCGAAACACACGTAGTGCTATCCTCTTCGGCCGGGATCACGATGGCTCAGGAGACCACTTATAAGCTAAAACAGGTCGAGGCTCTGGCCGATGTGCTCTACCGTCCGGGCGATATCGGCGCCGCTATCGCCTCCGGCTCCTTCGAAACCATGGGCATGATCGTCGTGCCTTGTTCGATCAAAAGCCTGAGCAGCATCGCCCATAGTTATGATTCCGATCTGCTGACGCGCGCGGCCGATGTGCAACTCAAGGAAGGCAGATCGGTCATCCTGGTGGTGCGAGAAACACCGCTGCACCTGGGTCATCTGCGTTTGATGACTGAGGCTACCGAGATTGGCTGCACGATTTTTCCGCCGGTCCCCGCCTACTACAGTCTGCCAAAAACCATCGACGATCTCGTCGACAACACCTGTGGCCGTATCCTCGCCCGTGCCGGAATCTCCAATGCGCTTTATGGCGAATGGTTAGGACTTGGCCGGAGGTCGGAGGTCTAAAGTCGGAGGTCTGAAGTCGAAGGTCGGAGGTCGAAGGTCGGAGGTCGGATCCCCCTCGAGCTTGCCTCGCGACTATCCGAAGAGATCCCCCCTCAAACCCAAACCGCCCTGTCGCCTTGTCACCCTGTCACCCAGCCACCTTGTCAAAAATACCATTGTCCCTCATTGAACGAATCTACGCCTACTTAGCTGAACACAACACATTGACTCTGGGCACAACAGGCAAAGATGGGGCGCCACATGTCTGCGCCTTGTTTTATGCGGTCGAGCCAGATCTTACGCTCTATTTTCTGTCGGAACCCAAAACCCTCCATGCCCGACATATTGGTGACGGCGCCAGAATTGCTGCCTCGGTCGAGAGCAACCATCAAGATTGGCGAACGATTCGTGGTTTGCAATTATATGGTCAGGCTTCATGTTGTATTACAATTGATGAAACCAAGGTCGCCCGCTCGATCTATGGACGTCGGTTTGCCTTTATTGCTCGCACCGAGACCCTGGCGGGACCTCTTAACCGGGCGAGCTATTATCGCATCCTGCCAACATGGGTTCGCTTGATCGATAACAGCCGGGGATTTGGCCACAAGGAAGAATGGCGACAGACATGACAGATAAGCTGGTATCGCAACAACCTGATTCTCCCTCCTGGCGGCGTTCTGCAGACAAGGCTGCTATGCTTGGCCATCCCTCTTATGTGTGGCGAGCAGGTCAAGAACGGCGTTTGCAGTTGGTCATACAATGGTCTAAGGTCAAGGATGCCGACGTCTTGGTGGACGGCGCCGGTGTGGGCATGTACAGCCAACGTCTGGCCAACGCCGGCGCTCGGGTTACCTCCCTTGATATCGATTACCCAAGCATGGTAGAGGCCAGCAGCAACAACGAGCGCTGTCTGGTAGGCGCCTGCGAAAAACTACCATTCCCTTCTGGGCGGTTTGACACGGTACTGTCGCATGAAGTGCTCGAGCATACAGAGGATGATGTGACAGCATTGGCTGAAATGCTGCGCGTGCTCAAGCCGGGCGGACGCATGGTTCTGTTCGTGCCGAACCGTCTCTACCCCATGGAAACCCACGGCCACTACTGGCGCGGTGAATATCATTTTGGAAACACCCCACTGATCAACTGGCTACCCAACAAATATCGTAACCACTTGACTCCGCATGTACGAGCTTACACCAACGGTGATCTCGCCCGCTTGTTCACTCCGCTGAAGGTGAACGTGCACATACATAGCAAAATCTATCCTGGCTACGACAATATCATTTACCGCTTCCCCCGTCTCGGACGTTTGATTCGAAATACCACCTATGCCATGGAGCGAACACGACTGCGCGCCTTTGGCATATCCCATTTTATCGTAGCGGAAAAACTGTAGATAAAACGAGACCGACCAGGCGCCCAACAGCCTGGTCGGTCTCATACAAGAGAGGAGGAAGATGTTGCCCTTTTACTATCGCACATTAAATGTGCAAGTTCGGTACTTCTGCCCACATTTCTCAGCGATCTCTCATTATTCTCTTGAATAATACAGTAGGGTTTCTCTCAGTCTTACCTCAGGCGTAAGCTGGATTCCTTGTTAGGGGGGTATCGCTATGCTACACTTCGGTATGATTATGTCGTGTGTTTCGTCATTTCCCTAGTATTCGGACTGAGTCTGGAGTTCAAATAGGGTTGGCACTCACATAAATCCCACAAACATCTAACTCTACACATGGTAGACATTACAACATGTTGCTTTTATGACTCCAGCGATTCCCCCACGTTCTAATGCGCCACGATCAGGATGGTGGCAACTCGCCCTTTTGTGGGTTCTGGTCCCAGCCTTTGTTGTCGTGCTGGCCCTGACCCGTTTTGAATGGCAATATCAGGATCGGATATATCCAGGTGTTCAAGCCTTGGGCATTGATCTGAGCGGTATGGATCAGGAGACGGCCGCTCAGAGGTTGGCGATGGCTGCTCAGGTCTATGATTTACCTCCGTTGGCGTTGCGCCACGGCGATCAGGTCTGGCCATTGAAAGCTGAGGAACTGGGGGTCAAGGTCAACGTCGAAGATACCCTCGCCCAAGCATTTGCTTGGGGTCGTAACGGAGATATCTTTGAGAATCTGAATGTACAGATGCAGGCTTTTTGGCAGGGTCAGCGACAATATCCGCAGTTGGCAGCACAGCCCGGTGCTGTGACAGGCGCTGTCGCCGGCCGTACCGCTCATCTCAACCAGTCGGTAACCGAACCCAAACTCTCCCTCAGCGATCTTCAAGTTGTAATCTCTACGCCAAGGTCGGGGCAGATTGTAGATGTCGAGGCAACACGCAATGAGGTGTTGGACAGAGTGAGTTCTGGGCGAGGTGGCGTGGTGGATGTGATCGTGCACGAATTGTCCGCCACTCAAACAGATGTGAGTGCTGGCCGTGAAGCGATCGAGCAGTTATTGGATGAGCCTATTGTTCTGGCCGACACCTTTGGAGAGTTTCAGTTTGCCCTAGATCCGGCAACGCTGGCCGAAATACTAGACTGGGTAGCGGATGAGAATATGGCAGGTGGGCTGCGCGCTGAAGTCAATCAAGAGGAATTGGTCAAGTTGGTAGACACATGGGCACAGCAAGTTGCGCGACCACCCCTGAACGCGCGGTTTGACTTCAACGAGAACCTCAGCACCTTGGTGGAACTCTCACCCAGTGCCGATGGTTACGCTCTGGATACTGAGGCAACCATCGCCGGTATTATTTCCGCTATCGAAACCGGCCAGACACATATCGATTTGCCGGTCGAGTTGTTGCACCCGGCAGTGGCATCGGACGATATTGGCAGTTTGGGGATTAAGGAGCTGGTAGTTGCAGGGCGCAGCAATTTCGCCGGGTCCAGCGAAGCGCGCATTCGTAACATCGAGGTAGCAGCTTCCAAGTTTGTCGGCGTAGTTGTGCCACCAAGTGAAATGTTCTCATTTAACGAACATATCGGAGATGTGACAGCAGCCAATGGATTCGAAGATTCCTTGATTATTGCCGGTGATCGCACGGCCGTGGGAGTAGGTGGAGGCGTCTGCCAGGTTAGTACAACGGTATTTCGGGCAGCCTGGCGCGCTGGCTTTCCCATCGAAGAGCGTTGGAACCATGGCTATGTGGTAAGTTGGTATGGCAATCCCGGGCTTGATGCCACCATTTATACCCCAACTGTAGATTTCAAATTTCGGAACACGACCGACCACCATCTGCTCATCAAACCCATTGTCGACAGTGAAAATGGTGTACTAACGTACAAGTTTTTTGGCACTAAACCCGACTGGCAGGTCGAATTAGAAAAACCTGTCCAGAAGAAATTTGTGCCTGCGCCCGCTCCCCTTTATATCGAAGATCTCGGCTTACCCAAAGGGAAGGTCGTACAATTTGACTGGGCCGTGCAGGGAATGGATACCATAGCCCGCCGCAAGGTGATAGCCGCGAATGGTACCGTTCTTCTCGATGAAAAGCTTGATAGCCACTACCTGCCCTGGCAGGCGAAATACCGCTTTGGCCCTGGATTTGTGCCGCCCGAAAACGCCGAAGTGCAGCGAGTGGAAGAGCCGGCCAATCAGGATTAAACCGATTGCGTTACACGTTGGGCAGATCCGACCCCTAAAACGCCGCCGTGGTCATCGATCGATAAACCAGCGCTGCGAGGAATAGACAGACAAAGGCATAGAGAGCTTGATCATTCGAGTCTTCCATGTGTCCCCGAGTATAGGCATATACGGCTGGTAGGGTCAGAACCATCACAAATCCATAAAGATAATGTAGCCAGGGGCGACCTGCGGATGGAGAGAGTGAAAGCGCCAGCACCATATATAAACCGAGCAAAATTTGGGCGATACTCAGGATCTCACCAACGATCAGCACGCCCAGATAGTTTTGATCAATGCCCACACCCTGGCGCCAACGGATGATCCCCCAAACACCGGCAATAATCATGAAGAGCAGGGCTGCGTTACCAATACGTCCGTGAATTTCGCCAAGCGTCATAGTCAGTCTCGCTCTCAGTACCCCAACTCTCGTAGACGCTGTTCACCAATTCCGAAATGATGGCCGATTTCATGCAGTACCGTGCGCTGAACCTGCCTGTGAATGGCTTCCGGGGTGCGGTGATTGTCGACCATCGGGTGCATAAAAATAGTGATCCGATCCGGTGGCACCATGCCATAGTGAGTGCTTCGGCGCGTTAATGGTACGCCCTGGTAAAGTCCGTAAAGTGCCCGACCCGGCCCCAGACCGACATCTTCTGCTTGCAATCGTGTTGGATATTCGGCCACAGTTACGGTCACATTTTCCATCATTTTGTGGATCTCAGGAGATAACGTCGAGAGCGCTTGCTCGACTAGTGTTTGGAAATCCTCTAAAGTAATATTGGAAAGAAGGGTCATAGAAATAAAAGTGAGTTTTCAAGATCGACAACCAAACATCTGTTGGTCGAAACGCATTATAGCATAGAGGTGTTAGAGCTATGGTACTGTTTATTACTACCAACTTGGCGGTATATGCTGGTATAATAATCAGCATGTTCCAAATCCCGAAAGTCTTTCTAAGAGAGAGGCTTCGTGGATCGGGATTTTCTTATTCTTCGATTTAGGGCGCAAGTAACGCATGACTAAACATAGACAAGACCCTGAACTCCATTTTGTTTGGCTGGAAGTAAGTGCTTTGCCCCGATCTGTGGATTTTTATCGAGAGACATTGGGGTTCCCTGTACAAGATGACGCCGGTGCTTTCGCCATTGTAAATCTGGCCAGTTCCAAGCTCTACCTGGCTCCTGGGCAACCCCTGGGTATGAGCATGCACATAGCCGTCTCTATTCCTGATGTCGATTACATGTACAGGCGCCTGCGAAGTTATCACTTAAACATAGCCAGTCCCGTTGATGAAAGTTGGGCGCGTTACATCAGTTTAATTGATCCTGATGGTTACCGCCTTCTCCTCTTGCAACTCGCCACTGTTTCTTCGGAGTCAAACACATGAGACCCTTATTCCCCCGTGTCCCTCTACTCCTTCCTCTACTCCTACTGTTACTTCTCACCTTTCCTGTCCTGCTGACCCGGGCACAATCTCCTGACGAATTCCTGGTAACTCTGGATGTACCCACCGCAACCGGGCGCACCGATCTGATCCGGCAGGATTACGAACTGTGGGGTGCTACCAATAGCGATATTACGTTGCTTATAAATGCACGAGAACTCAAGGCATTGCAATCAGAGGGCTATGTCGTCACAGCTGTACAGCCTCTGGATTTCCCACCCAACTTTCAGGACTACCACGATTACGACGAGATGGTCGCCGTCCTGCAAGTTTTAGCAAGCACTTACCCCGACATCAGTCATTTGCAAAGCGTGGGCCAATCGATCGAGGGACGTGAAGTCTGGGCCATGCGCATTAGCGACCAACCAAACAGGGAAGAACCTGGCGAACAGGGTATTCTAATCTTCGCCAACATGCACGCACGTGAACACCTGACGCTGGAGCAGGCGCTCTTCTTGATCCGTGATCTTTTGGAGAACTATGGTGTGGTGGGGGAGATCACGAATCTTGTAGATCAGCGCGATATCTGGGTTATCCCCGATCTCAATCCTGACGGGACTGAATACGATATCGATAATTGGAACACTGGCGCACCCTATTGGCGTAAAAATCGACGCGACAACGGCGACGGCAGCTTTGGTGTGGATCTAAATCGCAACTTCGCCTACAAGTGGGGCTGTTGTGGTGGCAGTGACGGCTATACAGGGAGCAGTCTTTATCGAGGCCCCGCGCCCTTCTCTGAGCCTGAAACTCAGATTATCAAAGACTTCGTTATCTCTCACCCTCAGCTCACGACCAGCCTCTCTCTACACACCTACGGTGAACTCATTCTTTATCCATATGGTTATACCTATACCGACCAGCCCGCCGATATGGTTGCTCGCGATCTCTTGATTTTTCGGGCTATGGCCAGAGAGATGGCCGATCTCAACGGCTACACCCCCGAACAAGCTAGCGATCTCTACATCGTCGATGGGGACTCAGACGATTGGTTATATGGCGACCAGGGTCTCTATGCTTTTACCTGGGAACTGTATCCTCGCAGTTCACGCCCGGGATTCTATCCAGACGATAGCGTCATCTCCACCCAAACAGCACGAAATCGTAGCGCCCTGCGTCACACCATTGCTTTGGCCGATGACCCTGCCAAAAGCATCGGCGAGGGTACGGACATGACTCCGCCCGAGATCCAAATCGAAGTACCAGAGGATGGCGCCCATAACGTGGCCGGAATACCCATCAACGTCGAGGTTATCACATCTGACAATATCGGCGTAACAACGGTCGAATATCTGCTTGACGGTGAGACGGTGGCGATTGTCACCACGCCAGGTTTTGGTACAACGTTGACGCTGCCCGCGGGTGATTACGAACTGAGTGCTCGCGCCTTCGATTCAGCCCACTTGCAGACACTATCGGAAGCCATTGAAGTGCGTGTTCTTCCGGCGCCGACTGATACCCCCTCCCCAAGTCCTACAGCAACTATCACGCCCACCGCCACGCAGACACCGACCGATACGCCGACGCCAACCATCACCCCCACGAAAACACACACCTCCACAGTAATCCCAACTGCGACACTGACACCCACCGTCACACCAACCTCTTCCATCACTCCAACGCCGTACAATCTCTACCTGCCGCTACTCATACTGTAACGTTCACTTTTGCGTGTAACGCACTGAGCATCCAGCAGCCTAAGATGACAACCTCAAAAAGGGGCTAAATCGGCTATGCCTCAGTGTATTGCACCTGGCGTGAGTTGAATCGATACAACTTGGGAATATCTAGGGGTGTTGTACGCCTTCAGTACGCCGGCTAAAGTGACTATGGCGTCGATGAGGTCATGTCTTCAATTTCCCAGGTCTGGATGAGTAGGCGAAACACATCCGATTCTGTAATCATGCCCAAGGGTTGCTCTTTAGCATCAACAACGGGAACGCCGCCGATTTTATGGTCCACCATCAGGCGTACGACATGCATCAAAGTGTCATCCAGGCCGACCGTATATGCAGGGCTGCTCATGATCTCATCGACAGCGAGCAGGATTTCATCATGATCAGGGGCATAGGGGCTGGATGTACTATAGACTGAGATCGCCTCTCGTACATCGCCCGAGCTAACGATACCTGTAACGGTGTCCATGTCGTCGATCACTGGCAGACGCCGTACACTGTGAGTCTCCATCAGCGCAGATGCATCTAGAACCGATGCGTTCCAAGCGATGGTGATTGCCGGTTGTGACATAACTTCGCGAACAAGATAGTGGCGCATAGCGAATCCTGTTGGATGAGAAACTGTCTGATAAGGGATGCTGGTAGGTGGTCGCCCCCTGTGTTGATACAGCCTGGCAATTATTCCCAGACCATACTGGGGAAATGGGACCCCTCCGTGGTAGGTTGTAGGTCGCAGGTACAACCTCGTTTTGTGGACAAGATTGAACATGCCACCTGCTATCTGCTACAAAGATCGACAAGAAGTTGACGCTGTTAACGCCAGTGGATATTGCAGATGTATGTATTCTTTCTGAAAACTCTGGAAAAGTCTAAGACGGCTGTTCGCACCCCTATATACAGGGGGGGTTTGCTCGTTCGCACCTGTGTAAACGGGGGTAACAAATAGCTCAAAAAAGTTTTCCAGAGTTCTCAGATTCTTTAGTCGTCGCCATTCTCATGCAAGCGCTGCAGTAAATCGATTAAGCACTTCATCAAATCAGTCTCTGTTAGGATCCCGGTGATACTCCCATCATCGACAACAGGAATCCCCCCAAATTTTTGTTCTTCCATCAGATGCACGGCTCCGGCCAAGCTGGTGTCTGACGACACAGTGAGAGGATGAGCGGTCATGCAGCTCCTTACTTCGACATGTTCCATGAGGTAGCTGTCATACCATCCCCCGCGCAAGACATAGGGAGAATTCATCGCAAGTCGCAAATCTCTATCCGTTATGATCCCAACAAGCCTTCCGTTTTCGACAACCGGCAGGCGTCGAAAGCCACCCCGGCGCATTTTTGCAAGTGCTGTACCGATCGAGTGGTTCGGGTCTATTGTAACCGGATTGGGCGTCATGACATCGCGTACAATCATGTTTATGCCTCCTAGAGTCATTGTGTCACCACTTGGCAAAACTTACCATGATACAAATCATGTCTGAGCCAAAAAATGTATAAGATTTGTAGAACTTACCCATGTATTCTGTATTCGACCCCAGCCAGGCTGTCAAGTGCTCTAGTTTGGGAGTCTGAAATCGGCGCCCAAAATCAATTGAATGTCAGCCTGATTTGAGTCACCGGCGCCCGGCTGGATATTCTCATCTGCGACGGCGAATAACTCGAGGAGCGCTTGCATTGTGAGGGTCTTACTACTGTAATCGATGATCTGGGTTTGCAAATAGTTGCTGTGGTCGGCTTCGCCGTAGCCGGCAATAATATATCCCTGAAGCGTAAGCCATTCGGCGACTTCGCGAGCGAGATCAAGATTATCGGTTCCATTCAGCACGGCGATCCGGGCATTGTCTCTTGTTAACTCTTGCTGCAGGCTGTCGTGCTGCTCGGGTGCAGGTCCGGCTTCTGGGTTAAAGAACGTGTCCAGTGTCGGGCGCATCACTTCCATGTTAGGAAGCAACGTGTACGCACCAGAGTCTTGTATGCGCGGTGTTGTCATAGAACGATCGATAATCATGCTGCGAACATGGTCGGTATTCAACTTCCGAGCCATGTTGATCAGTGCAATCTGTTGGTTGAGGGGAATATCGGTTTGCAACGAATCAGAAAATGTGTCGAGCAAGGCAGGCATTCGGGATGGCAAAGACAGCAACTGCCCCGCGCTCAAGACCTTATCCTTGACGGCGACAATAACTTGTTGCTGTCGTGCCATGCGGCCAAAGTCACTATCTATATGGCGTGTACGGGCGTATTTGAGTGCCATATCGGCGTCCAGGCATTGCTCACCCGCTTCCAAATAAAAAGGATCAAAACCATAGTTGTCATCGGGGAATTCAGGATCGTCGATGGTAAATGGCACGGTGATGTCTATACAACCGATCTCGTCGAGCAAGGTGCGAAAGCCCTGAAAGTTGATGCGGACATAGTAGTGTACTGGCTGCGCTACTAGCTGGGCTACAGTTTCTTTGGCTAGCGCGGCGCCGCCGCCCGGATATTTATGCAAATCGCCTATAACATGAGCCGTATTGATGCGGTCTTTCTCGAAGCCCGGAATCGTTACCCACAGATCTCGGGGCATCGACAATAACCCTACATAACCGGTTCGGGGGTCGATGTTCATCAAAATCATGGTATCCGTGCGATAATAGCCTTTCTGTCCTTGGCGTTGGTCAATACCTAAGAGCAGGATATTGATCGGCTCCTGAACATTCCAAACGGGTGCGAGCAAGTCTGAGATCGATGAGTTAACATTCCCGGCATTCATCGATTGTCCGACATGGGAACCTGCCTCAACATTTACCAAGCCTTCGCTGTTATCTGTAGCGATGGCCGGCCTTTGGGCGCTCACCCTCTGGGGGGCGTTGAGGGCGATCGTGCGTGTGGTCTGGAAAAAGAGATAACTGGCATAGCCAAAGGCTAACAGAAAAATCGCCAATAACAGGGCCAAAATTGTGCCAGAAATAACCGTAGAACGCCGTGAAGGAGGGTCGGAATACGGCGATTGCTGTGTCTGAGTCATGTTACTAAGTCTAACGCGCGATCAGTGGGGATGCAAACGATCTTGAATACCTTTTCCAGCATGGGCAAATGAGTATTTAGTCAAAATGTCTGAATGGCCGTTCTCTTTACGTTGTAGTGGCTATGACGTGTAAGGTGTGTCCAAAGTTCCTGCTGTCAGCGACGCACAATAAAACAGCAGCGGTTTGGTTAAGTACACCCGCCATTCCCTGCCCCGGTGGAGATTATGCCCCTGTATTTACTAGGTGTGTGCTGTTCGTAGTAGGCGCTTCAGCGCCGTGAGCAACACACAAAAGTGCGTACTACGAACAACCCCCGCTTCTATTCATCTGTTATAGCTTCTGTATCCAGCGGTGGGATAGGAACCTGGTATAGCGCTTGGTCCGTTAAAGCGTAGAGATAGTTTGAGATCTCATCCACATAGATGTCGCGCAGATTATTAAGAATTCCTGGATGGTCACCCGGCATCAACTGTTTGAGCAAACGACCCTCCTTATTGAAAATGAGAATGCGATTGCTGGCGGCATCCGCCACATACAGATGCCCGCCCGTGGTTTCTGCCTCATTCGCCCAGATGCTCACAGCTTCACTAAAGGGTGGATCCGCAAAGTCCAGTGTAAATAATTCTTGGGCGCCGCTGAAGTATTGTAGAATCGTACCATTCGGGTGTAACAACCACACGTTTCCGTCAATGGCGGCGTCGACAACAGTACTGAGATTGACACTGATTTCGGTTGGGAAATAGGGTTCCGGTTCAAAAGTATAGCTTTCACCACTGGGGCGATATCGCCAGAGTTGAGAGCTAGCCGTATCCAGCAAATAGAGATTGCCTGCATAGAAATACATGCCCGAGACAAAGCCAAGATCATTATTTTCGGCCATCGCAACATTGGTGGGTCCCAGCCCCTCTGTAACAGCAAAGAGTTGATTACTGCGATCAAGCACAAGAGGGCCACTGGCTGTACGATTTCCTGCAGCTGGAGCCCAAACTGCTTCTGCCAACTCGCCCACCTGTCTTCCTCCTACAGTTGTACCTGTTTGCAAAAGAAGTTGTGGAGATCCGTCACCGGCCAGCCGATCCGCTGTGGTTTCGTCCAATTTATAGCGCTCTAATGTTCCTCTACCGTTATCTTGTATGTAGACGTTCAGGCCGTCGACAAAAACACTATTCGGCTGACGATCACCTTCAGGGAAAGCGATCAGCGGGACGTCAAATCCTGACAGCAACTGCACTACATGATTGATACGGGCACTTATTTCAGCGATCTCATTGCGCATCTTGATGATGTCGGGATGTTCGGAAGCGTACAATTCAGCGTCCCGAAGTTGCTCCTCTCCGGCCTGCAAGTACAGTCTCGCCTGATTTTCATCGCTGGTAGCAAGGGCAGCGTCGAGTTGCACTCGTGCCCCCTGCATGTAAGCATTGAATTGCTCTGTTCGTTCTTGCCCTTGGATATACCACATGCCAAAAGTTGCCGCGGCGATCGCGATCAGAAGTACAAGTATGATCCCCAATACAAAAGGGATACGCCTTGCTGGCCCTCGGGGCTTCTTCGGTTTTGCCGGCGCTGATGCTGTCTTCTGACGTTTGGACCGTTGCAGGCGTTTACCAAATCCCGCCACCGAGGCCGATATAGATGCCAGTGGACTACTGCGCTCCCTCTTAGGCACTTCTTCTTGCTCTACCTGATCATCCAGATCACCGGTTCCCCATGCCTGCTCCTCTGTTTCATTTTGCCAGCGACTGGGCTTAGCCTGGGGGATGGCAGTTGTGGGCATGGCAGTAGCCCTCTCAATCGTTAGCGCAGTCGCTGGCGCTGGCGCAGTTGCTATCCTTTCGGCAGACTCTTCTAAAAAGGTAATGACCAGTATCGTTAATTCTTCGGGTGCATCGATGCCGATACCAGCCAACTGGTCGGCGACTGCTCGTGCCCTGGGTACCGACATGGCCTCTTGCATCAGAGGAACTTCCAGATAATTCGCCCAGGCCGAATTCATGGCGATAACGACGATGCCCGCATGCCCGGCCACGCGTCCGATCTCAACGGAGGGCATAACTGAATCGCCTAATGACGCGAAGCTCTCATCATTGAGTGGCGAGAACCACTGTAATCCTGCATTGCTGCGCACTGCCAAGATCGTCGGTCCAGCCTGTGCTGAGATGATCTCGTTACTGGTGGCGACCAGACAGGTTACCCCGGCGTTAAACTTGGAAGAATGATACTGATTGTATTGCTGGATATATGAGTGTGCTGCTCGCACAGATGCGATGAGCGCGTCGGCGATCGCGCCTTTATGATAGTAGTAGGATTCCTGGATTGTGTTGAGCAACTCACGATAAAGACGTGCTTTGCCCTGCTCCTCTCCTTCTACTTCGATAAGAATGTAGAGATTGCCCTTCCCCGCAGCAGGGGCAATGCCACTGGCAGGCTCGATGACGCGAGCGCTTGGGGTATGTCGCTCACGTTTTCCATATGTTAGACTAAGGGTCGTTACGTCGGTTTGGAGGGCTTGCGGCATAGCGTCCTCACGCAGACGGGGGGAATCAATCACCTGCCCGGTTCTTTAATCCAATAATTGTACAATAGCCCCGCGCGTGGAGCAAGACAGTTCGCTGGATAAGACACGCTTTGCCGCTAAATGCTGTTTGTGTTAAGATTTAAGCGAAAATATGTTCTAGTGAGTTGGTTAAAAAATGCTCGAATTACACAAATTGATCGATAGTGTTGATGCGATGAGCCAGGAAATGGCACATCGACAGGCACACTACGAAAACTTGGCTAAGTCTGCGCGAGATAAGTTAGAAACGATTCCGGTCGACGGTATTTTATTGGAAAAGATCAAAAAGGCAAAAGAGGATTTGACCTGGCGAGGTGCAGAACCATTGGAAGATTCATTGGATAAACGTACTCGTCCAGAAATCACGCTCTGCGAATGCAGCCTCGTCGGTGTAGATGGATCACAGATCTATCCTGACACACATGGGCCGGCTTTGTATTATCTCATCAACACCGGTTCAATTGTCTTGCGCGAAGGTAGCGGTGAAGCGCCATTGGTAAACACCGAACCGCAATTGGTGTTCGAGGAATCCACGCTTTACGACCAACGGCACAATCTCATCGACTCGGAAATGGTCAACACGCAGCGTGAGATGGTGGAGATGCAGAAACTGGCAGAGTTGGCTACCCTGGAGCGAGAACATCATGGTGGGGATAGAGATCAATTGGTGTTGGCGATGAAGGATGGCCAATTGATGCTCTGGCAAAGCCAACAGACGACAGAAGGAGCGAAGCATCTCAACACCTTTATTGGTTATCTCGATGAAATGAGACGCGCATCGGCGATCCCTGTGGGTTTTGTAGGGCGCCCACGGTCTCCTTATGTTGTGCGTCTACTATGGGTGGCCGAACTCGATCTAGAACAAATCACGAAGGAAAGAGTGGACGAAAGTCCTTATCGTGCCTTAACGGATCGCATGCTTTTCAGCGCACTTCTAGAGCCAAACCAACGCTCGGTTATTTTCCTGAACACGACCGCAGTCAATAGAGATATCCTCCAATCTCGTGACCAGCGAGTCTGTTTTTTTTACATGAATGTAGCCCGCCTATCGGGCAAAGAGGCAGCGCAGATCGTGCGGATTGACATCCCTGAATGGGTGATCGAACAACCAGGCCTGATCGATCGTTTGCAGGTGGCAATCTACAATGACTGTGCGGCCACACTTTTTCCATACGTGCTGGTGCGTGCAGATGAACTTGCCGTTGTTGCGCAACAGGAGAAGCGGGATTTCGAACAGATGGTTTCGGCTGCCGTGCTACAAATCACCGGAACGCTGCCTGAATCATCTGCCAAAGCTGCTCAGAAAGAATTAAGCCGAGGATACCAAAGCTGATGGATGAGCCGATCATACTGGGTAGGGTATTGCGTAGCGGTACGACAACCTTCACATTTGGCTACAACCGGCCGGATGAACCCCCACCGGTTTTCGGGGCTCTCGTTCGCGCCGATCTAGGCAGGGTGCAGGCTTTTGGCTTGGTTTACGATGTGGTTGTCAACGACGATCCTTTTGTGCGCCAGATCGTTGCGGCCGGCGAAGCTCTGACTGAAACCAAAATTCAGGACATGCGCCAGCGGCGGCAGGTGCCGGTGGAGGTCACAGCCCTGGCCATTGCCTATTGCCAAAATGACAGCATTTACCAGCGCATCCCGCCGCGCCCACCTGGGGCGTTGCACCCCATTTATAGGTCTACAGATGAAGAAGTGCGCCAGGTTCTCCTGGGCACTGATTACTTCCATACCGTGCTAAACAACCTGCAATGCCCGGCTGAAGAACTGCTGGCCGCTAGCTTACGTGAAGCCGCTAGCTGCCAGCCGCCCGGCAACGATAGAACGTACCTGATCGAAGCTGGGCGAGCCCTCGCCCGTCTTCTCGCTGTAGATCCGCCCAGGTTGGACGCGATCTTGAGACGACTTGCTGTTTGAATTGGCTAATAAAGGACATTAGGATTGAAACGCTATTTCTTTCTGGATGAATCTGGCGATCCCGGGTTGTCCCTTTCTGTTGGTACTTCCAGCCACTTTATACTCGCTCTTGTACAAATGACTGAACGCGCACCACTTTCGGAGTTGGCTATGTTACGTAAAGAATTGTATCTTCCTGCCACATTTGAATTCAAGTATCACAGCCTATCTCAATACCAAAAGAATCTGTTCTTCCAGAAGATTCGTTCAACGTCATTGAGGGTCCGTGCAGCTATTGTCGACAAGTCTCAAATAGATCCTGCATGGAGTGGACTGACTGGGCAAGAATTTGTCGTGGAACTGATTGTCCAGTTGATTCTGCGAGCATCGGATCTTGAAATTGCGAATGACGTATTGATCATTGACGGCGCTGTTCCTTCATTGAAGCGTGCTCTGCGTATTCGGATTTCTACCTTATGCAGAGAGAGAGGGCGTGTACGTCCTTTTAAGAAAATCGTTGGCGGTAATTCTCGCAACGACGATTGTCTTCAGGTTGCTGATATGATTGCTGGCGCTATCAAGCAGCATGAGATACATAAAAACAGCCTACACTTCTACTCTTTCTCATCCAAAGTTGACGATCTCTGGTACATAAATCGTTGAAGAAATAAAACATCCCCGGCTATCTGATCGAAAGCAGCCTCTCTTGGCTACCTTGTCGCCGGGGACGGGTAAACCAGACGAACTGGTTTATTACTCATATTCACTATACTCTATATAGAGTACAGTTTCAAGTACATAGGCATACATTGAATTACTCCCCAAAATATGAATGATAATTTTTCTGAACCAGATGCGTTTTTCGAATCTATTCGAGCTGATCATCCAGCAGAAGACATCAGCCACCAACTTGGCCAGGTCATTGCCGGCTCGCTCAGCAATGGCTTGGAAGTGCGCCTTGATCGCGACCAGGCGTTGGAAGAGCTGGCTGTGGGGCGCTACACGGTCATTCGCGTCGGCAGCCGAATCTTCTTTGGCATGATCACCGATATCGCCCTGGATAGCGCCAACCCGGCGTTCGAAAAAATGCCACCTGATATGAACGATCCCTTCGTGCGAGAAGTCTATTTGGGGACCAGCACCTTTGGCCGGATTCACGTTAGCCCCCTGCTGATCCTGAATGAAGAGGAACTGATCGCCCAACCAGTGAAAACGATCCCCGGCCATTATGCCAAGGTCACCACCGCCACCGCCGAGGAAGTTGGCTATGTGTTCGGCGAAGAGGGCCAGCACCCCGACGCTGAAGGAAAAGAGGCTCATTTCTTTCATATCGGTGAGCCACTAGATATGGAGGATGTCAAGATTACCCTGAATCTCAACCGCTTTGTCGAGCGATCTTCCGCTGTTTTTGGGAAATCAGGGACGGGCAAGACTTTTTTGAGTCGCTTGCTGCTGGCCGGTGTGATCAAAGATCATGTGGCTGTCAATCTCATTTTTGATATGCACAATGAATATGGCTGGGAAGGAACGGCGGAACACACGAGCAAGGTCAAGGGGCTCAAGCAGATCTTTCCGGGGCAGGTTTCCATCTTTACGCTGGATGATGATAGCAGCCGCCGGCGTGGTTCCAATCCTGATTTCACCGTCACCATCCCCTACGAATCGATCGAGCCGGAGGATGTAGAGATGCTGGCGGGGGTGATGAACCTGTCGGAGCCCCAGATCGGGGCGATGTACACGATACGGCGACGGATGAACAAGACCTGGCTACGGGATTTTTTGGATGATGCCTGGTTAGAAGACAGCTACGGCGGCCATGATCCTGAAACTAACAAGAAAAGGAACCCCATGAAAGCTCTGGCAGAAGAGTTGGGACAGCCTCAGCAAACCCTGGCCGCCTTACATCGAAAGCTAGAGAAATTCCAACGCTATGACTTTATTACCGACAAGGGTGTCGAGAACTCCGTCCAGATGATTCTCGACTACATCCAGTCTAAGCGACATGTTGTTCTTGAATTCGGCCGTTATGGCGACGATACGGGCGCTTATCTTCTGGTTGCCAACTTCCTCACACGGCGCATACACCAGCGCTACGTGAGCATGACCGAGGAGGCATTTGGAGACGAGCGAGAGAAACCCAGCCCCCTTGTCATCACCATCGAGGAAGCGCACAAATTCCTCGATCCGGGTATCGCCTCGGAGACGATTTTCGGCACGATCGCCCGTGAGTTACGCAAATACAACGTCACCCTCTTTATCGTCGATCAGCGCCCCAGCGGCATCGACCCCGAAGTCATGTCTCAGGTGGGTACGCGCGTCACCCTGGCCCTGGATAGCGAAGAAGATATCCGGGCGGTGTTCATGGGGGTAAGCGGCGCTCAGGAACTGCGCCAGGTGCTCGCTCGCTTAGACAGCAAGGAACAGGCGCTCATTCTCGGCCACGCAGTGCCCATGCCCGTGGTCGTGCAGGCGCGGCGTTATGACAGCTTGTTCTACAAACAGATGGGCTCGGTTGAAGGAGAAGAACTTCAACAGCGCGCTGAACAGAACATCTCAGAATTTCGTAGTCGCCAACGTAAACGCTTGACGTGAGTAGGCCATTGACAATGATAGAATCTCCACTTCGCATCCTCCACTTCGCCGACTTACACGTCGGCATGGAACGCTACGGAAAAATAGATCCGGCCACCGGCCTCAATGGCCGTGTCATGGATTTTTTACGCCGTCTCTCGGATATCATCAGCTACGCCGTCGATCAAGATGTCGATATGGTTATTTTCGCCGGTGATGCCTACAAAAACCGTGACCCAAACTCTACCTATCGGCGTGAGTTCTCCTGGCGCATCAAAGAGTTGGCCGACCGTGGCATTCCCATAGTCATGGTGCCCGGTAATCACGATCTGCCCGCGGTGTCAGCTCGTGCATCTTCGATAGAGGTATTCGACACACTAGGCGTGCCAAACGTATACGTGCTGGACAGAGAGCAGTTGGTGACATTGCAGACAAAGCGTGGTGATCCCGTTCAGATCGCAGCCGTACCCTACCCCCTCATTTCGGAGTTGGTGAGCAACGAGGAGTACCGCGGCGTCAGTTTAGAGGCGTTGGATCACTTGGTCTCCCGTAAGCTGGTAGAGGTGATCGAATCTTTTGGCGACCGTGCCAAACAGCAGCCCGCCATCCCTGCCATCCTGATCGGCCATTTTTCGGTGGACAATGCCGAGTTGGGGTCTGAGCGAGGTGTGATGGTGGGACGAGATGTGGTGGTGCCACGTTCGGCGGTGGCTGACCCGGTCTGGGATTATGTGGCGTTGGGCCATGTCCATAAACATCAGGATATCAACAAAAAGGGGCATCCTCCGGTGGTCTACAGCGGCAGCGTCGAACGTATCGATTTTGGCGAAGCGCGTGAACCCAAAGGCTGGGTGCTCGCTCAAGTCTCACGTGGGCACACCACCTATGAATTTATCACCCACTACCAGCACGAAGCCCGACGTTTTGTCACTATCGATCGTGATCTCAGGGAAGAACAAGATCCCACAGAGGCCGTTATCCGGGCGATCCAAACACGGGATGTGGCCGATGCCATCGTGCGAGTGCGGCTGCAACTGCGCACCGACCAGGACGCTCTGCTCAATGAGCGGGTGATGCGCGCGGCGCTGTCTGAATGTTATACCCTGGCCGGGATCATCAAAGAGATCGATTGGGGTACACGCAGCCGTTTGGGCGCGGTCAATGTGGAAGCCATGGCGCCGCTGGAATTATTGGAGCGCTATTTCCACGTCTCTAGTGTGCCCGAAGTGCAAGCAGAGCAATTGCTCAAGGAGGCAGAAGGGATAGTGCGCGAGGTTGAGGCCGGTTCTTGACCCGCTGTAGCTCCGCAACGTGAATGTCTCGGTACATGCTGTTAATAGAGCATGAAGGCGGTTAGTATCGACAGCAGGCAGCCGCCCGCAGGTGGCGGGGTGGTCGGGGGGTCCGGCTCGGGAGTTGGCTCAGGCTCCGGTTCGGGTGTGGGATCCGGCTCCAGTGTGGGGTCTGGTTCCGAATCAGGTTCATCCTGGCCGGCTTTCCAGGCTGCGTGGGCACCCGCGCGGCCCGTCCCTTGCGTGTTGGCATCGAGACCCAAATCAATGGCCGTTGACTTCAATCTGTCCTTTATCTGCGAGGGTTGTAGGTCCGCTTCCGCTTCTAACAACAGAGCGGCCACCCCCGAGGCATGGGGTGTCGCCATACTGGTGCCTGAGAGTTCCACATAATAATCATCCACCACATGCCCTAAAGAGGTACCCTGAGCCCGAGCAGCGATAATTTTGTACCCTGGGAAAACCACATCCGGTTTCACTCGACCATCCAAAGTGGGTCCACGAGACGAAAAACTGGTTACCGCATCATCGTCGGTGCTGGCGCCAATCGTGATGACTTCACGAGCACAACCGGGCGAGCCCACCGTACGTTCGTTGGGGCCGCTATTTCCTGCCGCTACCATGACGGCCACGCCTTCAGCCACAGCCGCATCACAAGCTTCTGAAAGTGCATCTGTGCCATCACAGCTCATATCGCTGCCCAAGCTGAGGTTGACGATCTGTGCGCCCTGGTCGATAGCCCACTCCAATCCGGAGATGACACCACTCGTACGCCCACCACCGCGGTCGTCCAAAACCTTGGCAATATATAAATCAGCTGCCAGTGCAACACCTTTATAGATGCCGCCGCTGACACTACCCGATCCGGCAATGATCCCGGCAACATGAGTGCCGTGTCCATTGCCATCCTCTACCGTTCCTTTGCCGGTAAAGTCTTGCTGTCCCTGGATACGATCTGTAAGATCGGGATGCGCTAAATCACAGCCCGTATCCAGAATCCCAACCTTAATCCCCTGTCCGGTCAGGTCATGGTCCCACAATTGGGGTACGCCGATCACCGGGATCGATTGATTGAGCATGGTGTGGACCGGTGTGTCATACCAGATGCGCTCGACATTGGGATACTTGGCCAGTTCGAGGATATTCTCTATCGTACCCTCTGCTGCGGCAGCCGGTACTTTTTCAAAAGAAGTCATGAGAGACATGCTGGCCATCTCGCTCTGGACGGCGAGGAGACCGGGCTCACGTCTAAAACGTACGATGACAGGGATTTCATCATCAGGATCGGCCGCCAACATGATTCGCCTGAGATCGGGATGGATTTTGGATTCGCTCATCCTGGGTTCCTCTTAAGGCATAGTGTGAACAGTTTGGTCGGGTTCGATGCGTAACACCCATGGCGCCCCGGCAATTTCTATCAAATGGAAGGCGCATCCCTCTACTGCATAACCACGGATCAAACGCAATTTACGATGCACGTGTAGCCCCGCCTGCAGTAATTCCTGCTCGAACGCAGGGTCGAGCCGTTCGCATCGCAAGATCGCGGCAACTGTTTCTTGGGGGTGGTCTTGCAAGTAGATCAAGTAAGCGGGATCAAATTTCGATGTTGAGGTTGTCATAAGCTGACTGCATATTACTTGGTAGATCAAACCTTTGTCAACGATGGTGGTTTCGTTGGGATGTATCTTATATCTTAACGTGTTGTGTGTTACGTGGTGCTTGTGTAAATGAGACACGCTTTTCCAGTGCGAGCCACATAAAATCCGGGAAAATATGTTTTTAACCATGGGAGCCCACACCGTTCATCTATTAGCTTAAAATCGGTTCACATGTTACGTGTACAAACTATCTCATCCAATCTTGTACGATGACATCTTTGGACGCCTTAATCTCTTGCAAATAGAGCGTGTTTGTCGCTAGTGACAGGCGTCAAGTCATCTGTTTGTGTGGCAAACACCTTTTGCTTCCCATCCTTTGTACTGGCGCCTTGCTGGATGCTGACAGCAGGCTGGACGAGACTGTTAGCCAGTACAGTCGGACGCGAGTGGTTTGACGACGTCGAGAGCGCAGCTTATAATCAGTATACTATCCCTCGCCAAATGGAGCGAATGATGATTGAAGTGACTATCGACAGCGTACGTATCAGTTTGATGACTCAACACCGGGTTGTGGTGCTGCGCGAAACTGATTCACAGCGTTATCTACCCATTTGGATCGGTGCGCCTGAGGCCGATGCCATTACCTTGCGTCTGCAAGGGGTCCAGGTGGAAAGACCTTTGACCCACGATTTGCTTGCACGTTCGATCAGTACTTTGGGTGCTGAGGTGCAGTATGTCGTCATCAATGATTTGCATTCTGACGTATTCTACGCCCAGATCGTCCTTGAATACAATGAACGTGAGATCAGGGTTGATTCGCGTCCGAGTGATGCCATCGCCCTGGCCGTACGGGCTGAAGTGCCTGTCTACATAGCAGAGAAAGTGATGAGTGAGGCGGGACGATTGCCCGATAAGGATGTCGCTCCCGGCATATTGGAGGGACATAAGGCCGAATCCTCCGACCCTGAAGTGAAGAATGAAGATCTAGGCGTGTTTGCTGATTTCATCGAAGAACTGGACCTGGATGATCTCGGCAACGATTGACGCCGTATTGCGCACCATCCATCCGATACATGTTGTAGTGCTTGTTCAAACGACGCCTGCCTGGCAGGCGTCGCTTTGTCTCTAACTCTTGTGGTGATACCGGCCAAAATGAGTACTTCCCCCGACAAAACGGTTCCAAGCAACATAGAAGCTGAAACGGCGTTGTTAGGATCACTGTTGATCGATCCCGATGTCATCGTGCAGGTGGCCAACACCATCGTTCCAGATGATTTCTATCTGCAACGCCACAATTGGATTTACGATACCATCAGGCATCTTCATGATCAACGCCAACCGGTCGATTTTGTCACCGTGACCGACTTGCTTGATCAGCGAGAACAGTTGGCCGATGTGGGCGGAGCAGTCTATATCAGTTCGCTCATCAATACAGTACCCACAGCGGTACACGCCTTCCAATATGCACAGATCGTGCAGCGCAGTTCCACTCGTCGTCACCTGATAGAAGCGGCGGGGAAGATAGCACGAAGTGCCTATGACGAGACGCAAGATGTCGAGCAGGTGGTGGATGACTCGGAACAACTTCTCTTTAGTATTTCCGAGCGCCGGCTGGAGCGTGATCTGACGCCAATTAGCCACATTATGCGTACGGTCATGGATGAACTGGATGAGTTACATCGCCGGAAGGGCGAAGTGATGGGGGTTCCTTCAGGGTTTCGTGATCTCGACAAACTGCTGGGGGGGATGCAGAAATCAGACCTCATCATCGTCGCCGCCCGTCCCGGCATGGGCAAGACCAGTCTGGCTATGACCATGGCCTTGAATTCAGCCAAACGCTA
Organism: Chloroflexota bacterium; assembly: GCA_003353825.1. The sequence goes on along the minus strand of PIVW01000002.1, from coordinate 2,857 downwards.
TGGCGCCCGCGTAGGGATCTTCAGCCTTGAGATGAGTAACGAGCAACTTGTAACTAGGTTGCTCTCGCAGGAATCACGCATTGACTCACAACGGCTGCGTTTAGGGCAGATTGCGGAAAACGAATGGGGGCGATTGGCGGAGGCTGCCGGCACCCTGAGCGAGTGTTCGATTTACATCGACGATAGCGCCGCCCTCACACCCTTTGAATTACGCACTAAAGCACGTCGCATGCACGCCGAACATGGCATGGACCTACTTATTGTCGATTACATGCAACTCATGCATCTCGGATCGCGGTCCGAAAATCGAGTCCAAGAGATCAGCGTCATCTCGAGATCGATGAAACAACTGGCCCGCGAGCTCAAAGTACCGTTGGTGGCGCTGTCGCAACTCAGCCGCCAGGTGGAGAGCCGGGCTGATAAGCGTCCGCAGTTAAGCGACCTACGCGAGTCAGGTTCCATCGAGCAAGATGCAGATATCGTCATGTTCATCTTTCGAGAAGATGTCTACAAAGAAAACAGCGAACGACAAAATATCGCCGAAATTATTGTCGCAAAACACCGCCATGGCCCGACCGGAAGTATCGATCTTTTCTTCGAGAAGGACTTCACGACCTTCCGCGAGGTAGCCGTGGTGACCGAGGATATGCGAATAGGCTGATGTCCGATCCCTTGCGCGGGTTCTCTGGTTTCTCGGCAGGTAAAACGCGCTTTACTTGCCTGCCTAACGCGTTTTACACTGAAATCCTGCCTATTGTCGACGATCTGGCAGAGTTGAAAGCTATTCTGTATGCGTTTTGGCGATTGGATCAGGCGCATGGCGATATACGCTACATACGACTGAACGACGTGTTGGTAGATCTATTATTTTTAGAATCGTTCGCTGCTTCGGCATCAGAAAGAGAAACGCGCGTACGATCTGCCTTTGCACGCGCAGCGCAACGAGGCGTTCTCCTCGAGATTAAGGTGCTGAACGACGATAGCGAAGAATGGCTTTATTTTTTGAACTCGACAAAAGGGCGTGGTGCCATCGATCGCATCCGCCGTGGTGAGATTGGCGACCTTTCTCTTGATCTGGATGATACCGTGTTAGATCTGGCGAGAGATCGTCCAAATATCTATTTGCTTTATGAGCAAAATATCGGCATGATTACACCAATGATATCCGAGAAATTGCGTCAGGCAGAACGTGATTATCCTGAAGACTGGATAGGCGATGCCTTTAATGAGGCGATCACAAACGATAAACGCAACTGGGCGTATATATCCCGCGTTCTCCAAAGCTGGGCGGAACATGGCAAAGAAAGGTCCAACCAAACTCGATGATCTCTTACCTCAGGTGATGGCGGACATCCCTGCCGGTACTACAGAGCAAGGCGCGAGATCGACGACCGCCTTGGGTGACCCGGCCTGCCCGATCTGCGGTGGCTTAGGGTTTTATCGTAAGGATGTACCAGTTGGGCATCCAGAGTTCGGTAGAGCTTTGCCCTGCAGATGTGTTGAACCCATTCTGCAAGAGACACGAAAAAAGGAGATGAATGCACTGGGATCGATGGAAGCGTTGGGCGAGATGACATTTGAGCGATTTCACCCCGAGGGTATCGGTCTGCCGCCAGAACGACAGCAGACACTGAGTGCGGCTTACACTGCGGCCTTTCGTTTTGCAGAAGGTCCACATGGTTGGCTGCTACTGTCAGGTGGATTTGGCGTAGGTAAGACGCATTTAGCGGCTGCCATTGGCAATATGGCCATGGAGAACAAGCATGTGGTGATCTTTATCATGGTACCTGATCTACTTGACCATTTACGATCCAGTTATTCGCCGGAGAGCGCGGAAACATATGATGAGTTGTTCGAACGGTTGAAAGATATCCCACTGCTCATTTTAGATGACATGGGGGCGGAGAGTTCGACTGCCTGGGCTCAGGAAAAACTATTTCAACTACTCAGCCACCGCCATCTCCGCCGCTTGCCAACGGTGATTACAACCAACAAACCGATCAACGCTTTCGAACCCCGCATTCGTTCTCGTCTCATGGATCACGATCTGATCGACCACTACCAGATTTTGGCGACCGACTATCGTGGTGGAGGCTATGTCGACTATCTGGTAGAACTCAGCGAACTGGATCTACATGCACACCAGACTTTCGAGAGCTTTGAGGTGCCCCGCAGCGGCAGGCAGCGAAATGATATAGAGGCATGTCGCAAGCTCGCGTGGAACTATGCGGATGCGCCAGAGGGATGGCTTATCTTCTACGGTGAACCTGGCGCCGGCAAAACACATCTCGCAGCAGCGATCGCCAACCATATCAGACAGGCTCAGCCCCAGGTGCTGTTTATTTCACTGCCCAAGCTCCTCGATCACCTGCGAGCTGCCTTTTCTCCTCGCAGTATCTTGCCCTATGACGTTCGTTTCGAACAAGTTAAACAGGCTCCGCTATTAGTTTTGGATGATCTACATGGAAAGGTGAGTTCGCCCTGGGCTGCCGAAAAGCTATTTCAACTTGTCGACTACCGTTACTTGACTCGTAAGCCCACGGTTTTCACATTGGGTGAGAAGGGTAAAGACCTACAAAAACTCACAGCGGAAGACCCGCGCTTGGTCTCCCGCCTGAAAGATGAGAGTATTGCCTTGATGTGCTACATGGTGAGGACATCCAGTAACATGCGCGGACGCCAGACACGTTTCAAAGGTGAAGAGGGCGAGATGGAATTTTGACCGAGAGGGTGTGGTGGGCACTGGGGTCGTTGAATGGGATTTGGTGAGACAAACAAATAGACATAATATTCCTCAAGATTACATCAAGCATATTCAGGAGGAAAGGAAATGTCTTTAACTACAATCCGCTGTCCC